>JAYTCN010000366.1:0-7964 GCA_043736475.1 Paracoccaceae bacterium | reverse complement strand
ACCAAGTCCGGCAGTATTTTACCCTGAGCGGGCGGAGCGGCATGTGACCATTTTTGAATTCCTCGACTATGACACCTTTCTGTCGGTCTGGTATTGGGCGCTGGTGATCATCGCCTGGTCGCTGACCTGCCACCACACCATGGGCGTGCCGTTTGACGTGGTGGTGCGGGCCAACCGGCTGGGCGGGCAACACGCCCGGGACTGCGACCAGTTGGCGCTAATTCACGCGCGGCGGATCGATACGGTTTTGCGCCGGGGTGGTCCGATTATCGTTGGGTTTGCCGCATTTTTGCTGGTCAGTTTGGCGACGCTTGGGTTCTGGTTTGGTTATGAAATCGCGACCGCGTTTTTCATGATACTCGCGCCCGTCGGTTTGGTAAGCGCTCTGGGAGCGCGGCTTTCAGGCCGGGTATTGGCACGCTCGCTGGCCGGGGAAAGCCTGCGCCGCATGATCTCGCGACGGCGGTTTTGGGATCAGGTGATCGGCGTCATTGCAATTTGCATTACCGCTTTGATCACCGGCTGGCACGCTGTTTCCGCTGAGTTGCAGGCGACAAACGGCGTTGCGTTGCGCGATGTGGTCCAGTCGCTGCTTGCAGACTGGTTCTGACCGCGCTACCTGCCTTGCCGCATGAAACGCACCGATCCGATTGCGCCCGGACGCTTCCTTGTCGGAGGTGTGCCGGAAGGTTTTGATGCCGCCCAGATTGCGGCGCTCAGCGCGCTTGCCGGCGGGCCGGTGCTGCATGTCGCGCGTGACGACATGCGGCTTGCGGCGGTGGAATCGGCGCTGCGGTTTTTCGCACCGGAGTTGCCGGTGCTGAAGTTCCCGGCCTGGGACTGTCTGCCCTATGACCGCATTTCGCCAAACCCCGAGGTTTCGGCAGGACGGATGGCGACTCTGGCTCGGCTGGCCGAAGGGTTTGCCAATCCCGCCGTGGTCTTGACGACGATCAACGCGGCGACCCAGCGCGTACCAGCGCGGCACGTGGTGCGGCAATCGGGTTACACGACCAATGTCGGCGACCAGATCGACCTCGCGGCGTTGCGGCTGTACCTGACCCGGATGGGCTACAGCCAGGCGGCGACCGTCACCGAGCCCGGCGAATATGCCATTCGCGGCGGGCTGATCGACATTTTCCCGCCGGGATCGGCGACGCCGGTGCGGCTGGATTTGTTTGGCGATGTCCTCGACGCGGCCCGGCGGTTTGACGCGATTTCGCAGCGGACGATCGAAAAGATTTCGCGGGTCGAGCTGGCGCCGGTCTCGGAGGTGATCCTCGACGAGGAATCGATCCGCAGGTTCCGGCAGAATTACCGGCTCGAATTTGGTGCGGCGGGCAACGATGACCCGTTGTACGAGGCGGTTTCGGCGGGGCGCAAGCATCAGGGGTTCGAGCATTGGGCGGCGTTTTTCCATGAGCGGATGGAGACGATTTTCGACTATCTGCCCGGCTGCCCGGTGTCGCTGGATGACCAGTGCGATAATTTGCGCGCCGCGCGTTGGGCGGCGATTGGCGAGCAATATCAGACGCGGATGCACGCCTTGGGGGGGAAAGCGCGGCTGGGCAGTGTCTACAAGCCGGCGGCACCGGAGTTGTTGTATTTGGATGATGCGAACTGGGATGCGGCACTGCAGGGGCGGGCCGAGCGGGTATTTTCGCCGTTGCCGATGCCATTGGGGCCGGGTGTGCTGGATACAGGCGCGCGGATCGGGCGGAATTTCGCCCCGGAGCGGCAGCAGGAGGGCACGCATCTGTTCGCGGCTCTGGGCGGGTTTCTGGCCGAGCGGCGCAAGTGGGGGCAGGTGGTGATCGCCACTTATTCGGAAGGGGCGCGCGAGCGTTTCAAGGCGCTCCTGGAGGATGAGGGGATTGCGGGCGCGACGCTGATCGCCCGGCATTCGGATTTGCCGGAGGGCAAAGGCACTTTGGCGTTGGCGGTTTGGCCGCTGGAGACCGGGTTCGAGGCCAAGGGCCTGACGGTGATCTCGGAACAGGACGTGCTCGGCGAACGGCTGATCCGGCCGTTCCGGCGGCGCAAGCGGGCGGAGAATTATCTGACCGAGGCCACGAGCCTGAGTCTGGGCGATCTGATTGTGCACATCGAACACGGGATCGGGATTTACAAAGGTCTGGAGACGATCACCGCTTTGGGGGCGCCGCATGAATGCATCGCGCTGGAATATGCCGGCGGCGACCGGCTGTTTTTGCCGGTGGAGAATATCGAGCTGCTCAGCCGCTATGGCCAGGAGGAAGCCCAGCTCGACCGGCTCGGCGGCGGGGCCTGGCAGGCGAAAAAGGCCAAGCTGAAAAACCGGATCAGGGAGATCGCCGGGCAATTGATCCGGATTGCGGCGGAACGGGCTTTGCGCGAGGGCGAGGTGCTGACCCCGCCCGATCATGTCTGGGACGAGTTCTGCGCCCGGTTCCCGTATCAGGAAACCGACGACCAGTTGAGCGCCATCGAGGATGTGCTGGGGGATATGGCCAGTGGTCGCCCGATGGATCGGCTGGTGTGTGGCGATGTCGGGTTTGGCAAGACCGAGGTGGCGCTGCGGGCGACGTTTGTGGCGGCGATGTCGGGGGTGCAGGTGGCGGTGATCGCGCCGACGACGCTGCTGTCGCGCCAGCATTACCAGAATTTCGTCCAACGCTTTCGCGGATTGCCGGTGCGGGTGCGGCAATTGTCGCGGTTTGTCGGGGTGCGCGAGGCCGAGGAAACGCGCAAGGCGCTGGCCGAGGGCACCGTCGAGATCGTGATCGGGACCCATGCGATTTTGGCCAAAGGCGTGACCTTCGCCAATCTGGGCATGATCGTGATCGACGAGGAGCAGAAGTTCGGCGTCATCCACAAGGAACGGCTGAAGGAGCTGAAAGCCCAGGTGCATGTGCTGACCCTGACGGCGACGCCGATTCCGCGCACCCTGCAACTGGCATTGTCGGGTGTGCGCGAGTTGAGCCTGATCGGCACGCCGCCGGTCGACCGGCTTTCGATCCGCACCTATATCTCGGAATTCGATCCGGTGACGGTACGCGAGGCGCTGCTGCGCGAGCATTACCGCGGCGGCCAGTCGTTTTACGTGGTGCCGCGGATTGCCGATATCGCCGAGATCGAAGGATTCCTGCGCGATCATGTGCCGGAGGTTTCGGTGGTGGTGGCGCACGGCCAGATGGCGGCGGGGCAGCTCGACGACCGGATGAACGCGTACTATGACGGCAAGTATGACGTATTGCTGGCGACGACGATTGTCGAAAGCGGGCTGGATATTCCGGCGGCCAACACATTGATCGTGCATCGGGCCGACATGTACGGGCTGGCGCAACTGTACCAGATTCGCGGGCGGGTCGGCCGCTCGAAAGTGCGGGCTTACGCTTATTTCACCACCGAGCCGCGGCGGGCGAAATCGCCGGGGGCGGAAAAGCGGCTGCGGGTGCTGGGGGCGCTGGATTCGCTGGGGGCCGGGTTCACTTTGGCCAGTCAGGATCTGGACATTCGCGGGGCCGGAAATCTGTTGGGGGATGAACAGTCCGGGCATGTGCGCGAGGTGGGTTATGAGTTGTATCAGGAGATGCTGGAAGAAGCGATCCTGCGGCTGAAAGCGGGCGGGCGCGACGGGGCGCTGGAAGTTGATGATACGTGGTCGCCGCAGATCAATCTGGGGGTGCCGGTGCTGATCCCCGAGACTTATGTGCCCGACCTCGACGTCCGGCTCGGCCTGTACCGGCGGCTTTCCAGCTTGCAGGGCAAGGTGGAACTGGAAGGGTTCGCGGCGGAACTGATCGACCGCTTTGGCGCATTGCCGCGCGAAGTGTCGGTGTTGATGAACGTCATGCGGATCAAGGCGATGTGCCATCGCGCCGGCATCGCGCGGCTGGACGCCGGGCCGAAGGGGGCGACGGTGCAGTTCCACAAGAACCGGTTCGGCAATCCGGCCGGGCTGGTGTCGTTCATTCAATCGCATCGCGGCGCTGCCAGTGTAAAGGACAACCGGATTGTCGTGCGCAAGGTTTGGGAGCGCGAGGGCGAGCGGATCAAAGGGGCATATGCGATTGCCAAGGAATTGGCGGGATTGCTGGCGGAGTGAGGAAAACGGGTCTGTCTGCCCCCGCACCCCCGAGAGTAATTGTGCAACGAAGAATCCGGATCGTGCGGTTATTCCGCCAGCGCCATCACGTCGCGGATCACATCGGCCCAGGTGCTTTCTTCCTGAGCGCCGGACAACGCGTATTTGGTGCCGAGCACGAAAAATGGCACGCCGCTGATGCCGATGGAGCGGCCACGGGCTGCTTCTTTGGTGATGTCCTGTGCATTGGCGGCGCTGGCGAGCAGGCGGGTTGCGGAGCCCGGTTTCATTCCGGCGCGCCGGGCCACGTCTTCGAGGATTTTGGGGTCTGATATGTCCTCGCCGTCACGGAAATTGCGGGCGAAAAGGTCTTCGGCCACGGCATCGGCGCCGCCTTCGGGACCGGCCCAGAAGATCAGCCGGTGGGCATCGAATGTGTTGGCGATGCGCGGGCTGGCGCCGAAGTTGAAGCTGATGCCGGCGGCTTTGCCCAGTTCGGTGATGTGCTGGTGCATGGCGTCGATCCGATCCCGGCTACCGAATTTGGCCAAGAGATGCGCCATCCGGTCCTGGCCGGCTTTCGGCATGTCCGGGTCGAGCTGGAATGGTTTCCAGCCGATCTGGAACGGACTGTCGCCCGAAGCCGCCATCGCGCGTTTCAGCCGCGCAAAGCCGAGCCAGCACCACGGGCAGACCGGATCGGACCAGATATCGAGTTGCACTTCGGTTCCCCTTCGATTGGGATGATTTGCGACAAAACGCCGTCGGGTTCAAGACAAGGCGTTGTGAGAATGCGCCTGATCGGCGTATGAGCAGATCAGTTATCCGGAGCAACCGATGCCGCACCCGCCGCCACCCAGCCTGTTGACCATTGCGCGTGCCTCCGGCCAGGGCGGCCAGGTCGAGGAATTGAATCTCGGGCTGCGGGTGCGCGAGTTGCGCAAGGCGCGGAACTGGACGCTGGAGCAGGCGGCGAAAAAGGCCGGGCTGGCGCGGTCGACCCTGTCGAAGATCGAGAATGAGATGATGTCGCCGACCTTCGATGCGGTGCGCAAGCTGGCGCTGGGTCTGGATATTTCCATCCCGCAGCTGTTTACCCCGGCCAAGGGCGACAAGGTGCTGGCGCGGCGCGCGATCACCAAGGCGGGCGAGGGCAGGAAGCACCCGACCACCACCTATGACCACGAGATGCTGGCGACCGAGATCGTGCAAAAGCGCATGCTGCCCTATCGGGCAGTTGTTCGGGCGCGAAAGTTCGCGGATTTTGACGGCTGGGTCCGGCACGACGGCGAGGAATTCCTCTATGTGCTGACCGGGATCATCGTCTTTTACACCGAGTTCTATGAGCCCATCGAAATGCGCCGCGGCGACAGCGCCTATTACGACGCGGCGATGGGGCACAATGTGGTGTCGGCGAGCCAGGAAGATGCGGTGATCCTGTGGGTTACGTCGTTGGGGGAGTGAAGAGGGTTTTGGCGGTCACCAAGCCTATCGCCGCCCCCAAACATTGCGCCGCGATGAAGCCCGGCACACCGGAGGGCGCAATGCCGGCGAAGGTGTCGCTGAGCGAGCGGGCGATGGTGACCGCCGGGTTGGCGAAGCTGGTCGAGGCGGTGAACCAGTAGGCGGCGGTGATGTAGAGGCCGACGAGGACGGGAACCGCGTCGGGTTTGTGGCGGATTCCGCCGAGGATGGTCAGGATCAGGCCGAAGGTGGCGATGGTTTCCGAGAACCATTGTGCGGGACCGGCGCGGATTTTGGCAGAGTTTTGCAGGATTTCTAGGTCAAACATCGCGTGCGCTGCCCAGACGCCGAGGATGGCGGCGATGACTTGCACAAGGATGAACAGCAGGGCTTCGCGGCCGGCGATCTCGCCCTTCCACCAGAAAACCCCGGTGACCACCGGGTTGAAATGGGCGCCGGAGACCGGGCCGAGGATGGTTATGAGGACCACCAAAATAGCTCCGGTTGGCAATGTGTTGCCAAGCAGCGCGAGGGCGTCGTTGCCGCCGGACAGGCTGGCGGCCATGATGCCGGAACCGGTGATGGTTGCCAGCAAGATGGCGGTGCCGAGGGCCTCGGCCAGCAGGCGTTGCATGTCAGAGGTTTCCGATCCGGGTGATTTCGGCGCGCAAGTCATTGGTTGCCATCGATTCAAGCGGCAATTCGAGGAAGGCCTCGGCGCGTTTGCGCTGGATCTGATAGACCGCATCGAAGGCGTCTTCCTGCAGGGCGGCATCGACGGCGGCCGGGTTTTCGACGCCCCAATGGCCACGCAGGGGCGCGCCGGGCCAGACCGGGCAGGCCTCGTTGGCGGCATTGCCGCAAACCGTGAGCACCAGATCCATCAACGGGGCACCTGACAGGGCAAATTCATCCCAGCTTTTTGAGCGTGGCTCGCGGACTTCGTGGCCATGCGCCGCCAACAGCGCCAGCGCCATCGGATGAACCGCGCCAGATGGGCGCGAACCGGCCGAAAAAGCACGGACCCGGCCTTGACCCAGTTTGTTGAACAGCGATTCCAGAATGATCGAGCGGGCCGAATTGCCGGTGCACAGGACGAGAATGTTCATGGAGCGGGGGTTACGCCAACTCAGTGACACTTGCGTGACGCCGTCAGTGGCGGGTCTGGCACAGGCCGTGATCGGCCAGGGTGGCGATGATCCGGCAGGGGCGGTCGGGGGCGCAGCCTTGGATCATCACCTTGAGTTCGCTGCGCAGGCTTTGAAGTTTGGTGATGCGATCCTCGACCTCGGCTAGCCGAACTATCGCAATCGCGTCTGCTCCGGCGCAAGCGCGAATTGGATCGGCGGCCAAATCGAGCAGGCTGCGGATTTGTCCCATGCCAAAACCGAGCTCGCGAGCATGGGCGATGAACTTCAGCCGGTCGGCTTCGGGCCTGCCATAGCGACGCTGGCCGCCTTCGGTGCGGAATGGCCGCCCCAGCAAGCTGATGGATTCATAAAAGCGGATGGTGGTAACTTTCACCCCGGTCTGGCGCGACAATTCGCCAATCGAAAAATCTGAAATCATTGCTTGACCCTCCAGTGACTAGAGAGATTAGAACATGATTCGAGAATTTCAAGGGGCGGACATGCACGACGATTGCGACCACGGAACATTTGATGGAATGTCGCGCGATTACAAGAACCGGCTTTGGATCGTCATCGCGGTGAATGCCGTCATGTTTGTGACCGAAATGGTCGCAGGCAGCATGGCGGGAAGCAAGGCACTACAGGCTGATGCTCTCGACTTTTTTGCCGATGCGGTGACCTATGGCATCAGTTTCTGGGCCATTGGCCGAAGCGTCGCCACCAAGTCGAAAGTCGCACTTCTGAAAGCCGCCAGCCTGTTCCTGATGGGTGGCTGGGTGGTCGGCTCGACGCTGTGGCAGTTTCTGGTGCTGGGGGTTCCGCAAGCGCAGATCATGGGGGCGATCGGCTTGCTGGCCTTTGCCGCCAACCTGTTCACGGTGCTGATGCTGCTGCGCTATCGCGATGGCGATGCCAATATCCGTTCGGTCTGGCTGTGTTCGCGCAACGATATGCTGGGCAATGTCGCGGTGGTCGCCGCCTCGGTCGCCGTCTGGTATCTGGGCTCGGCCTGGCCTGATCTTTTGGTGGCGCTGTATATGGGCGGGCTGTTCTTTTGGTCGAGCGCTTTGATATTGCGTCAGGCGCTGGCGGAATGGCGGGTTGAGGTGGCGCGGGCCTAAAGCGCCGTCCAGCCGCCATCGACGCTGATCGTGGTGACGGTGATCCGGTTTAGGGGGAGGCCATCGCTTTCAGGTCGATGCCGCGCTCGTTAAGGTTTCGCCAATGGTTACGCAGGAAGGTCTCTGCGGCTAGACGACCGGCAGTCTTCAATTGCAACAGGAACGTCAGATCGGGCGTCAATT
>JAYTCN010000365.1:0-3387 GCA_043736475.1 Paracoccaceae bacterium | reverse complement strand
GCGCGGGTCTGCCCGCATTCGTGCTGCAAAAAGTGCTCTTGCCGCTTTATTATGCCCGCGAAAATACGCGCTCGCCGTTTCGATTTGCTTTGGTTTCTCTGGTTGTTAACGCAGTGATAGCCGTAGGGCTGGCACCATTCATCGGCTTTATGGCCCCGGCAATTGGCACGACGATCGCAGGCTGGGCGATGGTTTGGCTGCTGTGGCGCGGTTCGCTGAAAATGGGTGACGCTGCGGCACTCGATTCAAGACTGCGCCAGCGGGGACCACGTATTCTTGCAGCATCGATCGTGATGGCGTTGGGGCTGTTGGTTTTGGCGTGGCAGCTGGAAGATATGCTGCGTGCGCCCGGACTGCGCTATTTTGCTTTGGCGCTTCTGGTTGTGGCAGGTGCCGCATCATACTCCGCCGCCGCGTTGTGGCTGAAGGCCGTGAGCTTGGCGGATTTTCGGTCGGTCGTACGGCGCAGCTAACCGCGGATACTTTCCACCCAACGGCGAACTCTTGGTCCGGCGTCGGGGCTGAGGACGAATGACAGGCCGAAACCGCTCACAAAACCGGCGGCAAAGGCAATCCAGTCGCGCTGGCCGCCATAGAACAAGTACCAGAGTAATTGCAGCGCAAGCAGAAAGCCAACCAGCCGGAACGCCGCCCAACGGGCGCGGCCTTTGCCATCCAGCGCCAGCCAAAGGATCCACGAATAGGCGCCGAGCAAGCCGTATACGACCGGAAAGGCCCCATAAAGCGGGACTTTGGCGTTGTCGATCAGGCCGTAGGTGATCGAACCGGCCAGTGTGGCTATTGGGACGATCACAAGGACTGCCTTGCCAGAGAATTCTTCCGCGACCTTCTTGCCTAACGCGAGGATCATGACCGAGGCGAAAAAGGCATGCGTTAAACTGCTGTGGACAACTGGATAGGAAATCAGTCGCAAAAGGTTGCCATAGGTAAAATCCCGGTTTTCAAGCATGTGCTCAAAGATCGGGTCGAAAAACGAATAGTTTTCGATCAGCCCCAAACGCCAGCCAATCGCTGCGGGTCCGCCGATCAGGCCATTCTCGCCGGCCTGCAGTACCAGTTCGGCACTGAAAACCAGAATTGCGATGATCAGGACAACAGGAGGAATTGGATTGACTGGCGAGGCGTTCATGTTTTCGCTGAACATTCCGAAGGCCGCTCCTGTTGACGCACCGCGTTTCGGCGGCGATAAGGCTCGCGTTCTTTAGCCTATCGAAAGGTGCATTGCCATGGCCGAACAGGCCCACAAAAAGCGCGTTTTTTCAGGCATTCAGCCGTCGGGCGGGCTGACATTGGGCAATTACCTGGGCGCAATCAAACGTTTTGTTCAGCTGCAGGAACACGACTTCGAAACGATCTATTGCATGGTCGACCTGCACGCGATCACTGTTTGGCAAGACCCCGCCAAACTGCGGCATGCAACACGCGAACTTGCGGCGGGTTACATTGCGGCAGGCATTGATCCTTCGAAATCAATCTTGTTCAACCAGAGCCAGGTCGCCGCCCACGCCCAGCTCGGATGGATTTTCAATTGCGTAGCCCGGCTTGGCTGGATGAGCCGAATGACCCAGTTCAAGGACAAGGCCGGTGCAAATTCCGAAGCGGTGTCGTTGGGTCTGTACGCTTATCCTGCGCTGATGGCGGCCGACATCCTGGTGTATCACGCGACACATGTTCCGGTGGGCGAGGACCAGAAACAGCATGTCGAGTTGACGCGCGACATTGCCGCCAAGTTCAACAACGACTTTGCGGTTCCCGGTTATTTTCCGCTTCCCGAACCGATTATCGAGGGTGCGGCGACCCGGATTATGAGCCTGCGCGACGGCACAAAGAAAATGTCGAAATCAGACCCCAGTGACATGAGTCGGATCAATCTGACGGATTCCGCCGACGATATCGCCAAAAAGATTCGCAAGGCCAAAACCGACACCGAGCCATTGCCCGAGACATCGAAAGGCCTGAACGACCGGCCGGAGGCCCGTAATCTCGTGAACATCTATGCGGCTCTGGCCGAAATAACGCCAGACAGGGTGATCGCGACGCATGCAGGATCCCAGTTCGGCGGTTTCAAGGCTGTGCTTGCCGACCTGGCAGTCGAAAGACTGGCGCCGATTTCGCGCCGTATGGCCGAACTGATGGCTGATCCGGGCGAGTTAGATCGGATCATCGGCGAGGGTGCCGACAAGGCGGCGGCGATAGCACAGCCGATACTGGACAGAGTTTATGATATTGTCGGCATGATACGCAGCAGGTCGTAAGCCAAGGTTGCTTCCAACTTTTACCGGCCCACTTCCGCCCTAAGTTTTTTCATGAGAACTTCGAGGGTCCTGAAGTAGCGCGGCTCCAAAAGTCTGCCATTATCGTCAAACGCCTTGCGGGAGTTGGCGACCATCACTTCTGGCCCCTGCAACACGCGGGGTCTGAACGGCGTCAGACACAAACGCAGCGAAAACTGCGACCGATCGCCGCCAGCCCGCCCGTCTGCGGCCGAGATGATTGCCAGGGGTTTGTCTTCCAACGGCGAGCGTTCAGAACGGCTGAGCCAATCGAGTGCGTTCTTCAGGCCGCCGGGGACCGCCTTGTTGTATTCCGGCGTCGATATTACCACAGCATCCGCCCAGCCAATCGCGTCGGCCAAGGCCATGGTTTCAGGCGGAATGCCGGAACTGTCTTCGACATCCTCGTCAAACAGCGGCATGCGGATCGAGCCAAACGCAAATTCGCTGTCACCAAAAGCCCTTTCCGCCTCGGACAGTAAAAGCTTATTGGTGGAAGCTTTTCGCAGTGCCCCGGAAATGCCCAACAGTTTCAGAATTCGACGCCTTTCTGTGCTTTTACGCCTGATCGGAACGGGTGCTTGATCAACTCCATTTCGGTCACCAGATCGGCGGCTTCAATCAGCGCTTCGGCAGCGTTCCGACCGGTCAGCACAACATGCGTCATCGGCGGTTTCTCCTCGTTGAGGAATTTCACCACCTCGGCGGCATCGACGTATCCATAACGCATGGCAATGCAGATTTCATCCAATAGGACCATGTGATTTGTTTCGTCGCGGATGAGTTCCTTTGCCTTGGACCAGGCTGCCTGGGCCATTGCGGTGTCGCGGGTACTATCCTGAGTCTCCCAGGTGAATCCTTCTCCCATGGTGTGGAAAGCGCACAAATCGGCGAAATTCGACAAGATCAGATCCCGCTCTCCCGTGGCCATGGCACCTTTGATGAACTGGACAACAGCGCATTTCTGGTTATGGGCAATCTGACGAAATATCATGCCGAAGGCGGCAGTCGATTTGCCCTTTCCCTTGCCGGTGTGAACGATGATCAGGCCTTTTTCGCCGGTTTTTGTCGCCATGATCTTGTCGCGCGCGGC
>JAYTCN010000364.1:0-3388 GCA_043736475.1 Paracoccaceae bacterium | reverse complement strand
CTCCGGCCAGATCCATGACATGGTCACCAATCCGGGTGGTGAAGCTGAAATCGATCAGCCCGGTCACCTGCAAGTCGTCGTTCATCATGACATTCGGCGGATAGATGTCGCCGTGCACGATGCATCCGACCGGATCGGGAATGGCTTCAAGTCGCGCAATGAAGCGCCGGGCAATTCCGGCAAGGCCCGGAACCGCTGCCGCCAGCACTTCATCCTCGGCCGCCTTGCGCACGCTTGCGGTCAGGTAATCCGACCAGTTGTCGCTGCGCCTTGGCTGATCCAGAAGAAGATCACCAAAGGCCTCGCCCGGTGCGGTGGCGACCGACATGGCTTCGGCGGCAGCAAGATAGGCCCGCAGTGCGGCCGCGCGCCTGTCGCCTGAAAGGCTTGGCAGCAAGGCCGCCATCGACTGGCCCGCGATCCGGTCCTCGATCACGAACAACTGACCATCAATCCTTGAAATTTCACGAATGCGCGGCACGGCAAAGGGAAGCGGTGGCAGGTTTGCCGTGAACGCCGCCTGAGCGCGAACCTGATCTTCGCTGCCCACCCCGGGTCTGGGAATGCGCAGGATCTGCGTTGAACCAAGCGCATAGATCGTGCTTTCCCAGCCTGATCCGAGCAGGTCGGCATCGGTCACGCCAAACGCCTCTGTCACTGCATCGCTCATCGCTGCCCCCTGCCGCTTAGGTCGGTTTTTCGTTCATTAGAAGAGTCTTGTAGATCGCGATCGCTTCTTGGCTCCCCAGTCCCATGCCGATTGCCCGCTGGAAATACCCGGCGATGAAGTCGGGAACCGCCGGAGAAATCCCCGCATCGCACGCCTGCATCTGGATACGGGCCAGCGCCTCGCCCCAGACCTGCAGTGTCGCGGTCGGGTGATCGTAGGCCGCGTCCTTGATGATCCGGGCCAGTTTGCAGGTTTCGGTGTCGATGTCGGCTCGGAAGGGTTCGGCTGGGAAGAGATCAATGAACGCCTGCAGGTCGATGCCCTGCGCCCGGCAGATAGACGCGGCATGTGCGACGCCGATGAACTGCACGTAGGACATCGTCAGCCATGCGAGGTCAAGGGCTGCGGCGGCGCCAACCCCCTGACCCAAGTTGCGCACTTTCCCGGCAAGGCAGGTCAGAAGCGGGCCTGCGATCTGCCACGCCAGCGCGTCACCTGAAAAGAGAACCTCACCAGTTTTGGTGCCGATTTCATTCGGGCCGCAAAGGATCGCGCCATCGAGATAACGCGCGCCCTGTGTACCGACCCAGACCGAAAGCGCTTCGGCATCGCGCGGCGTTCCCGTGGTCAGATTTACAATTGTTCTCCCGGCGAGATGATCAGCCAGGCCTACGGTCTCCAGAAGCGCTCGCGTGGACGCATAGCTGTCGATGCAGATCAACACGACTGGGCTGGCTGCCAAGGCTTCGGCGACGGACCTTGCCTCCTGCGCCCCCAAACCCACCAGAGCCTCGGCCTTGCCGGGGGAGCGGTTCCACACGGTGACCTGATGCCCGGCCGCCAGCAACGCGCGCGCAAGCGCCGACCCCATCAACCCCAATCCGACACAGGCAAGTTCGGTCAACGGGCGCGCTCCTCAAATGCTGTGCAGGCAGGCTCCAGACCCCTAGCGTATCAAACACCAAAAGCGTAGGGAGATTCCGGATTGCAGTCAAAAGGCTTCGCTCTTTTTAACCTTAATTCGCGTCGGCAGCCCGTTGGATGCCCGCGCCAACCCCAACAGCCAATCAACGCAGCCTGCCCGCAGAAAGTTGTTCGGTACTTGATCATGATGTGGCACGTTACTGGTCGCCAAATCGCGGCATTGTAGCGCCCGGGACACGCGCGACATGAAAGGTCATCGACGTGCGGAGTCTATCGCTGAGGAAGTGGAACACCGTCATTCGGTGGTGCGAGCTGCTCGGTGAAGGCGTGCCGATCGTCTGCCTGCCGGGCCTCAGCTTTGCCGCTGTGCCGAATTTCCTGCCTTTGATGACACAGCCACAATTTCGGGGACGCCGCATCCTGATGATTGACTATGTGGGGTCAGGATTCAGCGGCCACTCCGAGAGCTTCGGGTTCAGCCTGGACGAACACGCCACTTCGATTGCGGCGGTGCTGGACGCATCGTGCAAGGAACCGGTCCACCTCCTTGGCTATTCCATGGGCGGTGCGGTCGCGGTCTCGCTGGCACTCTTGCGCCCTGATCTGGTTGCCCGGCTCGTCGTCTGCGAAGGAAATCTGAAGCCCGGCGGCGGCGAGGCCAGCCAGCGGATTGCAGCATCCGAGCAAGACACATTCGTCGCGAAAGACCACCCGGAGAGGATGAGAGCACGTGCCGCCAAGCTACGACCGGGGCTAATCCCCAAGGGTGGGACGGCGCGCACATGCCAGAAAACTGTATGAAAGTGTCGGGTTCCAAGACATGCCCATGCCAGACGATTACCCGGACGAATATCGCGATCTGGACTATTTCATGGAACGGTCGCTTTAGCCGAGATTCCCAAGTAGCCTGCCACGTGCCTCACAGCTTTCTGAACTGCAGCACGAAGGCGCGGTCATCGGAATGCGCGTGTCCAGACTTGGCGTACATCGCGATGTCTTCCAGCGCCACGGGGCCGATCTCGCGCTGCTTGGCCATCTCTTCCAGCATCTCCGCGAATTGTTCCTTCTCGAAATGCGCGCGGTTCACGCCGATGATGAAAAGTGCTCCGGGTCGGGCGATGCGCAGCAGTCCGCGCAACGGGGCCGGGCCAAGGTGACCAAAGGTAAAGGTGCCAGCGCTCACCACAGCGCCATAGGCGCTGTCGATGGCAGACAGGTCGCCGGTCAGGTCCACCTCGTAGAGGCGGCGGTAAAGTCCCTTTTCCTGCGCAAGCACCAGCATTTCCGGCGAAATGTCCATACCGTCGATCTGGTCCGGTGCCAGCTTGAGTTCCGCAGCCACAATACCGGTGCCGCAACCGATGTCCGCGACGGGGGCATCGTGGGCCGTGGCTTGTTTTTGGTAGGCCTCGGCTATGGCTTTCGGATAGTGCCAGCCCATCTCTTGCGCAAAACCCGTATCGTAGGACGGTGCGAAGCCGCGGTAGTAGTCCACGATGTCTGCGGTCGAGGCAAGTTTGTAGGTGTTTTCAAGGTCCTGTTCGCCAGAGATCTTGGTCATGGGGGCGCTCCTTGGGTGGTGCCACGGCGCGGTCGAAATTGCCGCGCCGTGCAGGTTGCGTTCAGCCGTGCGGCGGTTTGTACGCCCCGGTCACCTTGCCCGCCAAGGTCATGGCGGCCATCGCGTCGGACGCAGTCATCAGCTTGATGGTCGAGGATGCAGAAACCGTACCGGTAGAGGCAACGGCAGCAGCACCTGCCATCATCACCATGTCATTTGGCGCTTCTATCAGG
>JAYTCN010000363.1:0-7973 GCA_043736475.1 Paracoccaceae bacterium | reverse complement strand
CATTGCGCAGGCCAGAACACCCTTGATTTTCCGCTCGCGGCCAAAGTTGAGCCGGATATCGAGCCAGTCGATCACCAGCCCCAGCACTTTCGCCGGATGCCGAACTTTACTCCAGAGCCAATCCGGTTCGCCCAGGGCCGCATCGAGGATCAGGGCCACAAGCAACATTTCGACATGGGTCATTTGGGTGCGTCCGATGGGGTTGTCGACTCGGTCAATACTTTGGCTCTGTCAGCAGGGTAAAGCCGCAAGCGGTGCTTGCCGACGGGCGGTTGTGGCCAAGAAGGCGTCTGGCATTTGTCTTGTCCAACAATGCGCCATGTTTGCGGTTTGGCCAAGACAAACGGCGACCTGATTATCGGTATCATGCAAGCTGCACCGGCAACAAAACCCGTCATTGCCTGGAATCGTCGGTTGGATACAGCGGCAATCGGGCGCGAAAATGGCCTTTTACACCCTGCGGCCATTCGCGGAACGGGACATAGCCATTCGCACTTTCACCGTGCTTGCAGGCGTAATCAACAATGGCCTGCGCCGCATCGGCGACCGGCTCGAACATGCCAAGGACGAATGTCAGCTTCCCGGGTGCCTGCAGCGCGATATTGCAGCCATAGTCGCAGCCGAGCAGACAGGAGTGCCGGCGGGTCTTGATACCGTCGCGTCCAAGCGCTGCTTGTTCGATCAGGCCGGCCAGAATTTCGCCGTCGGTCAGCGGTTGCAGCAGCGGGTCCCAGCCCGTGCGCTTGCAAGTGTCGCAAACTGTGATGATCGTATCCAAACCGGTCACTCTGCAAAAGGTTGCGATGATCTGTCCTTAGAGCAAATCAGGGATAAGCGGGAACCGGTTTTCCCGCCCGATTTGCGAAAAAAACAGTTGGTCAGACCAGTTCGGGCGATTCTGTCATCGCCTGAACTGGTCTAGCGGCTTGCCCGCGCGCCCTCAAGCCGTGCTTCGCAGTTGCACATTGCGAATCTTTTCGACTTGGGCGCAGCGGTTTAACCAAGTGTTAACTATTATGCCAAATCATGCACCCAGCAGGCAAAGTGGCAGAATAGCCCGGAGACGCAAGTGCGAGTCCTTATTGTCCACAGGCGATTGGCGGTTGGCGCTTTCTGGGCGCATGTCCTGGAACGGGAAGGAGCTTCGGCGCAAGCCGCAGCCGATTCGGCGGAAGCGATCAAGGCCATCCGCTGCGATCATTTCGATGCCGCGGTCCTCGATATGGCGCTGCCGCGTCGCGGTGCGTTTGCAGTGGCCGACCATCTTGCCCTTTGGTTTCCGGATTTGCCGGTGATTGCCATTTCAACAGGTGTGATGGCGATCGATTCGTCGCTGTTTGACCTTGTACCCAACGCCCGCACGATCATGAGCATGCCGGTCCAGTTGCGCGATCTTGTCGCCGTGGTTGACCATTATGGCCCCCGGAACCCTGCCGAAGTCATCCGCCTGCGCGCCTGAACGGCGACAGGTCCGGCCAACGACCCGCACAAGGGTCGCGGCGAAACCGGTGCATGCCGCGATTGGCGTTGCCGCGACACCTGCCGATGGCTATAGCTTGCGGCGACGACGCCCCGACCGGGGCCGGAAAGGTGACCGGACGCCAGCCGACCCAAACGGGGCTGGGAACGGTATCGTCGAAGGCACTCCGGTGCCGCCTTTTCGCATTGTTTCGAAGGGGCAGATCATGCGGACCACCTTTACCACGGCACTGATGCTCACGCCTTCGGGCGCTTTCGCCCATGCCGGCCACCCGACCGGCAGCGGCCATGACCTGTGGCTGATCGCCGCCGCTTTTGCCGTCGCGGCGCTTTACGGCATTTTCCGCAAAGCATGAGCCGGATCGGCGTCATGCTCTGCGGTCACGGCTCGCGGGCGCAAGGCGCGGTCGATGAATTCGCCGCATTGGCAGGGAAACTGGCGGCACGTTTGCCCGATTTCCCGGTCGAATACGGCTATCTCGAATTCGCCAACCCGGTGATCCGCGACGGGCTCGACCGCCTGCGCGACCAGGGCTGCGACACCATTCTCGCCGTGCCGGGCATGCTGTTCGCCGCCATGCATGCCAAGAACGACATCCCCTCGGTCCTCAACACCTATGCCGCCAGACACGGCATCACGGTCAAATATGGCCGCGAGCTGGGGGTGGACGCCAAAATGCTCGAGGCCGCCGCCGCCCGCATCGGCGAGGCGCTGTTTGCCGCCAACGCCCGGCACGGCCATGTGCCCCTGGCGGAAACCTGTCTCGTCGTCATCGGCCGCGGTGCCTCCGACCCCGACGCCAATGCCAATGTCGCCAAAGTCGCCCGCATGCTGTGGGAAGGCATGGGCTTTGGCTGGTGCGAGACCGGCTATTCCGGCGTCACCTTCCCGCTGGTCGAGCCGACGCTGACCCATGTAGCCAAACTCGGCTACAAACGCGTCGTCGTCTTCCCGTATTTCCTGTTTTCCGGCATCCTGATCGATCGCATCTACGGCTTCACCGACCAGGTCGCCGCCGCCAACCCGGCGATCCAGTTCATCAGGGCCCCCTATCTCAACGATCATCCGTCGGTTCTTGCCACTTTCGCCGAAAGGGTGACCGAGCAACTCGGCACCATCCCGCCGCCAAACTGCGCCCTGTGCAAATACCGCACCCAAGTGCTGGGCTTTGAGCATGAGGTCGGCCTGCCGCAGCAAAGCCACCACCACCATGTCGAGGGGCAGGGCGCGAATGTAGCCGGATCCAACGTCGCTGATTGCACGCTGTGCGACACCTTCTGCACCGGCGAATGCCGGTTGCTGGCGCAGGATCACGGCCATCACCACGGTGACGGCCATTTCCACAGCCACGCCACCTATCCGCATGCGCAGCATCCGCTTGGCCCCGAAAGCGCGAGGCGCAAGTGAGGGGCTACGAAAAAGACCCGGCAGCGATCTATGCCGCCAGCTTTGCCATCGTCCGCGCCGAAGCCCGGCTCGAGCGGTTTCCGGCGGGTATGCAGGACATGGTGATTCGCCTGATCCATTCCTGCGGCATGGTCGAAATCGCCGACCGGCTGGCGTTTTCGCCCGGTGCAATCCGATCCGGGCAAACCGCCCTGAACGCTGGCAAACCGATCCTCTGCGACGCCGAAATGGTCGCCTCCGGCATCATCCGCCGCCACTTGCCCGCCAGTAACCCGGTCATCGTCACCCTCAACGATCCCGACTTGCCAGACATCGGCAACACCCGCTCCGCCGCCGCCGTCGAGCTGTGGCGCAACCATATCGAGGGGGCGATTGTCGCCATCGGCAACGCCCCGACGGCGCTGTTCCACTTGCTGGACCTGCTCGACCAAGGCTGGCCGAAACCGGCGCTGATCCTTGGCTTTCCCGTCGGTTTCGTCGGGGCCGCAGAATCAAAGGCCGAACTCGCCGCCAACCCGCGCGGCTGTGAATTCATCACCCTCAAGGGCCGAAAAGGAGGTTCTGCAATGGCGGCAGCAGCCGTCAACGCCCTCGCCGGGGGCCTCAATTGACCCCGTGGCTGCACATCATCGGCATCGGCGAAGACGGGCTGGATGGGCTGACCTCGCCAAGCCGCGCCGTGCTCGAATCCGCCGAAATCATCATCGGCGGAGAGCGGCACCATCACCTGTCAGATTTGATAAAGGCCGAACGCCTTGCGTGGCCCTCGCCGTTTGATGCGATGATCGAAACCATCCGCGCCCAAAAGGGCAGACGTGTCGTCATCCTCGTCACCGGCGACCCGCTGTGGTACTCGGTCGGGGCGCGGATCACCAAGGCGATCCCGACCGCGGAAATCACCTTTCACCCGCAGCTTTCCGCCTTCCAGCTTGCCGCCGCGCGTCTTGGCTGGTCGCTGGCCGATCTCGAGACGCTGACCGTTCACGGTCGGCCCGCCCAACAGATGATCCCGTTCATCCAGCCCGGCGCAAGGTTGCTGGTCCTGACCACTGGGTCGCAAACTCCGGCGCAAATCGCTGGTTTTCTGAGTGAACGCGGTTACGGGCAAAGTACGATGTCGGTGCTGTCAGCCATGGGCGGTCCGCACGAACAACGCTTTGACGGCATCGCCAAAAGCTGGGCGCACATCGTCCCCGAATTCAACACCCTCGCCGTCGAATGTATCGGGTCTAGCGATGCGTCGCTCTTACCTCAAACCCCCGGTCTGCCCGACGACGCCTTTCGCCACGACGGCAATATGACCAAACGCGAAGTGCGGGCAATCACCCTGGCCAAGCTGATGCCGATGCGCGGGGCCTTGCTGTGGGATGTCGGCTGCGGCTGCGGCTCGGTCGCCGTCGAATGGATGCGCGCCGCCCGCGATGCCCGCGCCATCGGAATTGAACCACGCGCCGATCGTCGGGCACTGGCCGCCGCGAACGCGCTGACGCTTGGGGTGCCCGCATTGCACCTGATAGCAGGTGCTGCGCCAGACGCATTACAAGCCCTGCCCAGCCCCGATGCGGTGTTTATCGGGGGAGGATTGAGCGCTGAAACGGCAAGCGCCTGTATGGCCGCCCTGGCGCCAATGGGCAGGCTGGTGGTCAATGCGGTGACGCTGGAATCCGAGGCGCTTTTGCTGGCGCACTACGCCGAATTTGGCGGCGAATTGGTGCGGCTATCCGTGCAGCGCGCCGAACCCATTGGTGGATTGACGGGCTGGAAACCGCAAATGCCGGTGACCCAGTGGAATTGGGTGAAAAGATGAGCGGAAATGGCCCAACAGCACAGCCAAATCCCCTCACCCGTTTGCGGGGGAGGGTCAGGGTGGGGGCCCCGGATTCCCGCATTCGCGGGAATGGCTGGCGTTGGGACGGTCCGCAGCGGGCGATTGGGTGGCGGGTTGGGCCAACGTTGGAAGGTGCGCTGAAGCGCGCCCCGCGCGGCACTCAAAGAATGACACCAAATCCCCTCACCCGTTTGCGGGGGAGGGTCAGGGTGGGGGCCCCGGATTCCCGCGCGAGCGGGAATGGCAGGGAAGCAAAGCGCTCCCCGGGGTCAACAAAGCCATGACCCTGGGCACCCTCTATGGCGTCGGCCTTGGCCCCGGCGACCCCGATTTGCTGACCGTCAAAGCCGCCCGGCTGATCGCCAATGCCAGGGTCGTGGCCTATCCGGCCCCCGAAGGTGGCGCGAGTTTTGCCCGTTCCATCGCCGCGCATCTGATCCCGGCCGCAGCGCGCGAGATCGTCATCCAAGTCCCGATGACCCTCGACCGCACCCCCGCCCAAGCGGCCTATGACCGTGGTGCGGACGCCATCCGGCAAGCCCTCGTCCAAGGCCACGACGTTATCGCCCTCTGCGAGGGCGACCCGCTGTTTTACGGCTCGTTCATGTATATCCTTGCCCGCCTTGCCGCCGATTTCCGCTGCGAAATCGTGCCCGGCGTCAGCTCGCTTTCCGCCGCCGCCGCTGCCCTCAGACTGCCGCTGGCGGCACGGAACGACGCCTTGGCCGTTGTCGCCGCACCGCTGTCCGATGCTGAACTGGCGGCGCGAATTTCCGCTGCAGACACCATCGCCATCCTCAAACTTGGCCGCCATCTGCCGCGTATCCGCAGCCTGATCGAGAGTCTCGGGCTGAGCCAATGCGCGCATTATGTCGCCCGCGCCACCCTGCCCGACCAAACCGCCTTGCCGTTGAAAAATGCCCCCGAAACCGCGCCCTATTTCTCGCTGATCCTGATTGTCAAAGGGGCCGATCCGTGGCTGTGAACCCTGTCGTCGTCTGCCTGACGGGCTCTGGCCAAGCCACCGCGCGGCGCATTGCCAAAGACCTCAACGCTCCCCTGCACGGGCGTAAAGGTCGCGTCATCGAGGCTGACGCGCATTTCGCCGGTGCGCTTGATCACATCCGCGACTTGTTCGCCGCCGGAACCCCCGTTATCGGCGTCTGCGCTGCCGGCATCCTGATCCGCGCCATCGCGCCTTTGTTGTCGGACAAGCGCCACGAACCGCCCTTGATTGCTGTCGCCGAAGACGGCTCAAGCGTGATTCCGCTGCTCGGCGGCCACCACGGGGCGAACCGGCTGGCGCTTGAAATTGCCAAAATCCTGGGCGTCAAGGCCGCCATCACCACCGCCGGCGACGTGGCGCTTGGTCTTGCCCTTGATGAACCGCCGCCCGGCTGGCGGTTGGCCAACCCCGACGACGCAAAAGACGCCATGGCGACCTTGCTCGCTGGTCATGGCGTGCAAGTGGGCGGTGACGAAGCGGCAAAGGCCAACTGGCTGGCCGATCTGCCGCGCGGCGATGCCCTGCGCATCACCGCGACAATGGCACCCGCTGCCAGACTTTCCGGCACCCATCTCGCCTTCCATCCAGCCCGCGCAACCCTTGGCGTCGGCTGCTCGCGCGATTGTCCGCCGGAAGAACTGGCAGCGCTGGTGCAAACCATGCTTGCGGCGGCCGACCTCTCGCCAATGGCCATCGCCGCCATCGCCACGATCGACCTCAAGGCCGACGAACCGGCGGTCCTGAATCTCGCCCGAACGCTCAACTTACCCCTCCGCTTCTTCACCGCCACCGACCTCGACGCCGAAACCCCGCGCCTTGCCAACCCGTCCGCCATCGTTTTCGCCGAGGTCGGCTGCCACGGGGTTGCCGAAGCCGCGGCATTGGCCGCTGGCGGGCCGGATTGCACGCTCTGGCATGCCAAGACCAAATCCGCCAATGCCACCTGTGCGTTGGCCATATCGCCGCTGCCAATCACGACATTGCGCGGCATACCGCGCGGGCATTTGTCGATCATCGGGATTGGTCCCGGCCAATCATCCTGGCGCACGCCCGAGGCGTCAAAACTGATCGCCAGCGCCGACGAACTGGTCGGCTACAGCCTCTATATCGACCTGCTCGGCCCTATTGCCGCCGGAAAACCGCGTTCCGACTTTCCCTTGGGGGGCGAAGAAGACCGCTGCCGCTACGCGCTGGAACAGGCCGGGCAGGGCCGCAACATCGCCCTCATCTGCTCGGGCGACGCCGGTATCTACGCCATGGGGGCTTTGGTCTGGGAACTGCTCGACCGCGAGCCCGCCAACGGCGGCGTTTCCCCTGCCGCACGGCGAGTCGAAGTCACTTCCGCCCCCGGCATTTCGGCCATGCAGGCCGCCGCGGCGCGGGCAGGGGCACCTTTGGGGCATGACTTTTGCGCCATTTCGCTGTCGGACCTGCTGACCCCGCGCGACCAGATCCGGCGCCGCCTGAAGGCCGCTGCCGAGGGCGATTTCGTTATTGCTTTCTATAATCCGGTCAGCATGAAACGCCGGACCCTGCTGGACGAGGCCCGCGAAATCCTGCTCAAACTTCGCCCGGCCAACACGCCGGTCCTGCTGGCCTCCTCGCTCGGCCGCCCGGACGAATCCACCCGCTTCCGCACCCTTGAAACCCTGCAGACCGACGAGGTCGACATGCTGACCCTCGTTATCGTCGGTTCAAGCCAGTCCAAACTCACCCAAACCGGCGACGGCACCCGCATGTTCACCCCGCGCGGTTACGCCCGAAAAATCGACGGGGATCTGGCGTGACCGTGCATTTCATCGGCGCCGGGCCGGGCGACCCGGACTTGCTGACGATCAAAGGCAAACGCCTGATCGAAAGTTGCCCGGTTTGCCTGTATGCGGGTTCGCTGGTCCCGCAGGCGGTTGTGGCCTTTGCCCCAAAAACCGCCCGGGTCCTCGACACCGCCACCATGACCCTGCGCGAAACCCACGCCGAAATTGTCGCCGCCCATACCAAGGGCCAAAACGTCGCTCGCGTCCATTCCGGCGATCCGGCGCTTTACGGCGCGATCGCCGAGCAAATCCGCTTGCTCAAAGCCGATCACATCGCCTTCGACATCACCCCCGGCGTGCCCGCCTATGCCGCCGCGGCAGCGGCCCTGGGCCAGGAACTGACAATCCCGGAGATTGCCCAGTCGATCATCCTGACCCGGGTGAATGGCAAGGCAACACCGATGCCCAAGGGCGAGACGCTGGAGAATTTCGGCCGCA
>JAYTCN010000362.1:0-7974 GCA_043736475.1 Paracoccaceae bacterium | reverse complement strand
GCCGGCAAAGGCCAGATAGGGCAGGTCGCGGGGCCAGGATGTCTCGTCACCCTTGTTGAAGCCAAAACGCAAGACTTCGTGGCCGACCGCGCGCAGTTGCGTTGCCAGCTGTCCGAAAAATGGTCCGTGTGGTCCCTGCAGGAACAAAAATCTCAAACCAGAGCGCATTCTGTTGTGGCCCTTATGCTCGACATCCCGGATGAGCCGATTTGCCGGTATATTCAACAAAATTTGATCCTTGCGAAAAATTTGTTTGCGCAGCCGTGCACAATCGGTCACAGGCACTGCACTTTTCCGGCCGCGACGGGCTTGCTGATGCGTCATGCCGGGTCTATCGCTGTCGAAGTTATTTGCTCAGGAAATACCCCGATGTTTACCGGAATCGTTACCGACATTGGTTCGGTCTTGTCGCGCCAGGATCGCGGCGATCTTCGGGTGCGTTTGGCGACATCCTATGACAGTACAACGATCGATGTTGGCGCGTCCATTGCCTGCGATGGTATCTGCCTGACCGTCGTCGGCAAGGGTCAGGGTGACGCCGGCCAGAACTGGTTCGACGTCGACATTTCAGCGGAAACCCTTTCGAAAACCAGCATCGGCACCCAACGCAACGGCTGGCAGGTCGGTCGGCGGATCAATCTGGAGCGCGCCCTGAAAGTGGGTGACGAATTGGGCGGGCATATCGTCTCGGGCCATGTCGATGGATTGGCCGATGTCATCGAGGTCCGCACCGAGGGCAACAGCACCCGCGTGACCTTGGCGGCACCGCCGCACCTTGCGCGCTATATCGCCATCAAGGGCTCGATCGCGCTCGACGGCGTGTCGCTGACGGTGAACGACGTTGATGGGGCGACTTTTGGGGTCAATTTGATCCCGCATACCAAGGCGGTCACCACTTGCGGCGAAATCGCGGTTGGCGACCAGATCAATCTGGAAATCGACACGTTGGCACGCTATGTGGCACGCCTTGGCGAGATGCAGGTGTAGCGCAGGCGGGCAATGAGCAGCAAAACCGAATTTACCGACGCGATTTCTTCGATCGAGGAAATCATCGACGATGCCCGCAACGGCAAGATGTTCCTGCTCGTCGATCACGAAGACCGTGAAAACGAAGGCGATCTGGTCATTCCGGCGCAAATGGCGACGCCCGATGCAATCAACTTCATGGCGACGCACGGTCGCGGGCTGATCTGTCTGACCCTGACCGGCAAGCGCATCGATGCGCTTGGCCTGCCGTTGATGTCGCCGACAAACTCGTCGCGGCACGAAACCGCCTTCACGGTGTCAATCGAGGCGCGTGAGGGCGTGACGACGGGAATTTCGGTGCAGGACCGGGCGCGAACCGTCGCGGTCGCCATCGACCCGACCACGGGGGCGCAGGACATCGCCACGCCGGGCCACATCTTCCCGCTGCGCGCCCGTGACGGCGGCGTGCTGGTGCGCGCCGGCCATACCGAAGCGGCCGTCGATATTTCCCGCCTTGCCGGCCTGAACCCGTCGGGGGTGATCTGCGAGGTGATGAACGACGACGGCACCATGGCGCGCCTGCCCGATCTGGTGGCTTTCGCCCAGCGTCACAACATCAAGATCGGCACGATTTCCGATCTGATCGCCCACCGGCGCCGCTACGACAATCTGGTGCGGGAAACCGCCTGGCGCGTGGTTCAGTCCGAGTATGGCGGTGAATGGATGTTGCGGGTCTTTACCGACGAAACCGGCGGGGCCGAGCATCTGGTGCTGACCAAAGGCGCGCTCGACAATGCCGAACCGATGCTGGTCCGCATGCACGCCGTCAACCCGCTGGAGGATCTGCTGGCCCTGCATCCGGGACGATCGCACCAGCTTGCCGATGCGATGCATGCCATCGCAACCGAAGGTCGCGGCGTCATCGTGCTGTTGCGCGACATGGCGTCGAAACTCAATCTGGACGGGGCGGTTTCACCGCAGACGTTGCGTCAATACGGGCTGGGGGCGCAAATCCTGGGCGCGCTTGGCATCCACGACATGATCCTGCTGACCAATTCGCCCAGTCCCAAAGTGATCGGACTCGAGGGTCATGGCTTGTCAATCCTGTCCACCAGACCCTTCAAACCGGCGGAGCATTAGCCATGGCCGCTGCCATCGAGCATTTCAGACTTGCCGCGCCCAGGTTTGACCATATCACCCGTCTGCTGATCGTGACCGCGCCTTACTACAAGGCGATCGCTGACCAGCTTGAAAGCGGGGCGAAAGCCGCCGTTGCCGCCGCCAATGCCGAGTATGAGCTGACGCGCGTCCCCGGGGCGCTCGAAATCCCAACGGCCATCCGCATCGCCGCGGCGTCGGGCCGCTTTGACGGTTTCGTCGCGCTTGGCTGCATCATTCGCGGCGAAACCACGCATTATGATACGGTTTGCAACGATTCTTCGCGCGGATTGCTGCTATTGGGGCTGGAAGGACATTGCATCGGCAACGGCATCCTGACAGTGGAGACATTCGAACAAGCCGAGGTTCGCGCCGACGCCAAGGGCCAGAACAAGGGCGGTGGCGCCGCCGAAGCGGCGATGCATCTCATCGCCCTGAAACGCCGAATGCAGCATTGAAAGCCTGAACCGCATGCCACGTCCCGACGGAAACGACAAGAAACGCCTGCGCTCGGCCGCGCGGTTCTTTGCGACCCAGGCCTTGTTCCAGATGGAGGCCGGCGACGCCGGACTGGAAACCGTGCAGTCCGAATTCGAAACCCATCGGATCGGGGCGGAACTCGACGGCGAGACCTATAACGAGGCCGATATTGCGCTGTTTCGCGCCTTGCTGGCCGAGGCGGTCAGCAATCAGGCGACGATTGACCAGATGACCGACCGGGCCCTGGTCGCCAAATGGCCGATCGACCGCATTGATCCGACCCTGCGCGCCCTGTTTCGCGCCGCTGGCGCCGAATTGACCGGCCAGAACACCCCGCCCAAGGTTGTCATCAGCGAATTTGTTGATGTGGCAAAAGCCTTCTTCCCGCTCGGCAAGGAAGCAAAATTCGTCAACGCCGTCCTCGATCACATGGCGCGCGAGGCCAAGCCGGAAGCGTTTGCTTGAAACTTTCCCCTCTACGACACCCTGATCTCTGCATGACCAATAATTCATGCTAGTCTCGCCGCATGTCCGAGGATCAAATCCCGCCTGAACTGCCGGTTCGCGTGAAGCTGGTCACCGAACCATGGGGCATGTTCAAGACGTTGCGCGTTGCCCGGCGCAACCTCCTGGAGATCATCCCCGAGCTTGCCACCCGGCAACCGATTGTCAGCGGCAAGACTGGCCGGGCCTGGCATATGGTGATGGACCCCGACGGGCTGAAACAAGTCTTGAAAGACCGGCTCGACATCTACCCCAAATCCGTCGTCACCAAGCGCATCCTGAAACCCGGCATCGGCGATTCGATGTTCATCGCCGAAGGCGCGCATTGGCGCTGGCAGCGGCAGGCGGCGACGCCGGTGTTCAAGTATCGCAACATCGCCGATCTGGCTCCGGTGATGTCGGCGGCGACCGCGGCCAGTTGCGCCCGGCTGGCCGCCCGATCCGGCTGCGTCGTCGATCTCAATGCCGAGATGGTCTCGGCCACTTTCGAGATCATCTCCAACGTCACCTTCTCCGGCACCGGCGCCATGGACCGCGCCACCGTCGGGCTCGCCATCGAACGCTACATGCACTCGGTCGGCAAACTGTCGCTGATGGACCTGTTCGCCCTGCCTGCCTGGATTCCCCGCCCGCATGCGTTCTTTGGCCCGACCCCGCTCGGCGACATGCGATTGTTGGCGGACAAAGCCATCGAATCGCGCCGCATCACCGGCCCCAAGCCAGTCCCCGACCTCCTGGACCTGATCCTCGATGCCACCGACCCGGAAAGCGGCCGCGCGATGAATTCGGCGGAAGTGCGCGACAACCTGCTCGCCTTCATCGTCGCCGGACATGAAACGACCGCATTGGCGCTGTCGTGGGCGCTCTACCTCGTCGCCTTCGACCCCGTTGTCCAGGACCGCGCCCGCGCCGAGGCGCAAGCCGCGCTGCAAGGCCGCATCGCCGGGGCCGATGACGTGGCCAACCTGGCCTATATCCGCCAGATCATCGACGAGGCGCTGCGCCTCTACCCGCCCGCCGCGATCCTTGGCCGCACCGCAATGGCCGATGATACGCTCTGTGGCCGCACCATCCGCAAGGGCGAGACCGTGATGTTGCCGATCTATGCCCTGCATCGCAACCATCTGCTTTGGGACAGGCCCGACGCCTTCGACCCCGACCGTTTTGCCCCCGGCAAAAAGCCGGTCCGCTATTCCTATCTGCCGTTCGGCGAAGGCCCGCGCATCTGCATCGGCGCCGCCTTCGCCTTGATGGAAGCGGTGATCATTCTGGCCACCCTGCTGGCGCGGTTCAGGTTTGAACGTGTCCCGGGGGTTAATCCGGAACCGGTGCTGCTGATCACCCTGCGCCCCAAAGGCGGGGTCAGATTGCGGGTGTCGCCGGCCTGAAACCTAGCGATGGTTCGGCGACAGGCGGCAAATGTCGCGCAAGGCGCGCCACTCGGCATCGCTCAGAGCGGCGACAAAATCCGCACCCGCCCGGTCCGCAGCGCGTGCCGCAGCCGCCCGCGCCTTCAGTTGCGGATGACTGGCCAGATGCGACAACGGGCCGTCCAGATCGCCGATAACCGCGCCCATCCGGTCAAAAAACCCGGCCATCGGTCCGCTGGGCAGTCCGCTGGCCGCCAAAAGGTCATAGGCAAATTCATCCGCCGCCGCCTCGGCATCCTGCGCATAGGACGCGCTGATCAGCTGCTCGGTCAGCACCAGCGCCAAAGCCCCGCCGGAAAAGTCACCCAGCACCATGCCCAATATGCCAACCGTGCCGGCGGATCGCAGCGCCAGCCGCAGCGGATCGCGATGCACCACATGCCCCAGCTCGTGCCCGATCACCCCGGCCACTTCTTCCGGCGATTCCGCGCCTTTGAGCAATCCGTCAAACACCACGATCTGGCCGCCGGGCACCGCAAAGGCATTCTCCATCGGGTGCCCGATCACCCGCACCCGCACCGGATAGGGCGCTGCGTAATGGGCGCCCAGGCGCGCCATCATGCTCTCCAGCGCCGCAACCCCGGCGGGCTCTTGGCAAAACCGCACCGGCGCGTCGCCGAGCATGCCAAGCACCCACTGAATTTGCTTGATCGTGGCCTCGCCCAGCGCCTGCTCGCGCGCTGGCGGAACCAGGCCGGCCAATTGCCCCGCCAAAGCCGGTATGATCACGAACACGATCAGCAAGACCGAGGCAACCGTCCCGCCCGCCCACAGGCCGGTCTGGCGCAACTGGCCATAATTCACCGCCGATTTGCTCAGGTTTGGACAGGCCTGGCGCAATGCCTGCATCGCCGTGCTGTCATTCAAGGTCAGCCGCGCCAGGCCTTCGCCCAGCCGCGACAGAATCATCACCCCATCGCGCGGCTGGTCGCGGCGCTCGCGCAATTCGCCCAGCGGCCATTGCTGCAAAACCTTGCCGTCGTGGACGACAAACAGATCCGGCCCGTGCACATGCACCTCAACCTGCCAAACTTTCGCGGTCTCGCCGTCGGTATAGATGCCGGCAACGCCGCTTGCCGGAAATTCGACCCGAGGCCGGGACCGGCTCACATCGCCGCCCCGACGTCGAGGGCATCGGCAAAGCCGCCGGCATCGACGCTGGAATCGTGGGCCCGCTGCGCGGCGGTTTCGAGTTCCGCCAGATTATGCACCACCAGTTCGGTCGCATAATGCCGCAGGATCGGCTGAAAAATGAAAACCTGCGCCAGGACCCCGACCAGCAAAAGCACGACCAGATAGCCTGCGCCAAGGATGCCGAACGCGGTCCATTGCGCGGCCGTCGAAAGGTCCTGAACATTTGCCATGTCAAACGCCTGCAGCGGCAAATCCAGCCCGTAGATCACCAGGCTGGCGGCAACCGTGACAATCATGGCGATGATCACGGTCGAAAAGCCGATCCCCAATCCGCCCAGCACATATATCCCCGTGACCTTGCCGGTGCGAATCTTGCTGGTGAAGCGGATGCTTTCGCCCAGAACCTTGTGATTGGCCATGTTGCGGAAACTGACGACGCTGAAATAGATGTAGGCGAAACCGGCCAGCAGGTAGCCGGTGAAGACCAGCAGGGTCAGAAGAAAAATCTGTCCCGGATTCGCCATTTGCCGTCCCATGGCGATCATCCGCGCGATCAGCAATCCATACGCCCCGGCCGTCACGATCAGCATCGCGATCACCAGCAGCCAAGGCTTCAGGTTCATCGTCCATTTGCCGTCCTGGCGCATCCGCAAACTGCCATACCAGGTGCGGTCGGTGACGAATTTCTCCATTTTGAACCGTTGCCGCGGGAACAAAACGCCGAGCGTCACAATCGTCAGCAGCGTATGCCCGATCGCGCTCAGGGTATAGCGCCACGCATCTGGTTCCAGGCCAAACCGCAGGCCGCGCCAGCGGGTGCGCGACAGGATGTAGGCGCGCGAGCGATAGCGGGCATAGTAAATCAACGGCACCACCGCCAGAAACGACAGGTTCAGCGCCAGCGGATTGCCCTGGAAAAACGCCAGTCCGACAAACGACAGTCCCAGATTGAAGATGCCCAGATACACCGCCAGAATCACCACGGCGATCAGGAAACCCAGCAGTTTCTCAAGGCCGGTGCCGGTATATTCCAGCGGAATCCCGCCCGGTTGGATCGAGGCCCAATAATACCGCCGCAACTTCGCCTTCATCCAGAACCGGTAGATACCCAGGGTCAGCAGGGTCAAAATCGCCGATCCAAACGCAATCCCGAACAGCCGGCCGGCCGCGCCGCGATAATCGACCGCCATATCCGGGTTCGGCTGGGAAATTTCGCCCATCAAATCGCCTCTCGGTGCAAAACTATGCACCCATTCAACCAGCCAGTGCGGCGAATTCAAGATGTAAAGCGATTATCCTGCGGGAATCCCCTTGGCGCCATCCTGCCCGCACTCGCCCTCGGACCCAGCCAGTCGGCCAAGGCAACCTCGACCCGGTTCCGCCCCGCCGGGTCTCTCCAGCTCAGCCCATCGGCCAGGGCAAAGGTCCGGGCGTCGCTCAATCCGCCATCCTTGTATTTCTGCAGCCGCACCCCCTTGCCGCGGCCCATTTCCGGCAGCTCGGCCAGCGGGAAAATCAGCACCTTGCGGTTCTCGCCAACCACGGCGACATGGTCGCCGGTGACCCGCCGGCAAACTTTTGCCCGTACGCCGTCGCCCAGGTTCAACACCTGTTTGCCGGTCCGGGTCTGCGCCAGCACTTCGTCCTCCGGCACCACAAAGCCGTCACCCGCCGATGAGGCAACCAGCAGTTTGCCGCCGGTTCGATGCAAGAACAGTGCCAGAATCTCGGCCTCGTTCGGCAGGTCGATCATCAGCCGCACCGGCTCGCCCATCCCCCTGCCGCCGGGCAAAAGATGGCAGGCCAAGGTATAAAACCGGCCGTTCGAGGCGACCAGCACCAGCTTGTCGGTGGTTTCGGCAGTGAACTGAAAGCGGGCTGCGTCACCGTCCTTGAACTTGATCTCGGCATCCGGGGCCAGATGGCCCTTCATCGCCCGGATCCAGCCCATCGCCGAACAGACCACCGTCACCGGCTCGCGCTCGATCATCGCCTCGGCCGGCACCTCGTCCACGACCGGCGCTTGCGCCAATTCCGTTCGCCGCGACCCACCCAAAGCGTCCTTGCCGAACGCCTTGCGCGTCGCCCGTAATTGGTCCGAAATCCGCGTCCATTGCCCCGCCTCGCTGGCCAGCAAATCATCCAGCGCCACCCGCTCGCGCTGCAGATCATCCAGTTCGCGCCGCAGTTCCATTTCTTCCAGTTTGCGCAAAGACCGCAACCGCATATTCAAAATCGCCTCGGCCTGCACGTCCGACAGGTCGAATTCCGCCATCAACAATGGCTTTGGTTCATCCTCGGC
>JAYTCN010000361.1:0-3397 GCA_043736475.1 Paracoccaceae bacterium | reverse complement strand
CGCCAGCACCGATCGTGCGGCTCGCATCTGGTCGCGGGTCTGACCAAATTCGGCCCGGCGCGCGAATAGTTCGCGCCCGAGGTCACGCCGGTGTTCGGCGGGAAGTGCCCAAGCCAGGGCGCGGAAGCCATCGCCCCCGGCCATTTCTTGCATATGGCCGCCGCCGGGACCGCGGAAAAAGGCGCCCGCAACCACGCCGGCGACCGCCAGATTGAGCGCCAGCGAGCCAATCAGGGCAATGCGCAGCCAACGCAAGGATGCCGGGGTCTGAATGGTTTCTTCGGTCATGTCATCCCTCCACGAACATGGCATCGATGCCATCGAATGAGTCGAGCGTAGCGATCTGGCTTTCCAGGGTGGGCGCGATATTCGCCAGCAGCCCGCTCGACGACAAGCCCTGCCAATCACCGTAGCCAATCCACAGTCCGGCCAGCGTCGACGCCGTCAGGGCGGCGGCACTTTTCCAGCCACCAAAGTCACGCAGAAAACCCGGCCAGTCGGATTTCCGCGGTTGCCTGACAACCTTCGGCACTGGGGTATTTGCGGCGGCGACCGCATAGGCACTGGCCAGTGCGGCAGCAATGAACGCTGCGCCCGGCGCGGGTTCGTCGCGCCTGGCATCGGCGATCAGCCGGTCCAAATCAAACGGGTCGTTGGGCATGTTCATATCTTCCCGGTGGTATCTCATGGCAGTCCAAGGGCAGGCTGGTGCGCAATTAACATAATCGAAAGATTGCGCTTGCCGCGGGCAAGCAGGCTTTCGACGGCTTCCACGGACAGATCGAGTATTTCGGCAATCTCGGGATTGCCGCGTTCCTCGAAATGACGCAGCGCAACGGCCAATCTTTGCCGTTCCGGCAATTTTGCCAGTGCTTCGTGCAGGGCGGCGGTCCGGTCGCTTGCCATGAGCCTGGCCACGACGTCCGGCGTTTCGTCGGCAGGTTCATCGATGGCGTCCAGCGCCAATCCCTGGCGCCGGCGCAAACGGTCGGTGCACAGGTTGGCGGTGACACGGTACAGCCATGTCGAAACCCGCGCCTTGCCGGTTTGCCAGTCGGGCGCCATTTTCCAAAGCTTCAGCATCGCTTCCTGGGCAACATCCTCGGCTTCGCTGGCGTCGCCCAGCATGCGCCGGGCAAGCGAGAGCGACCGCGGCGCCAGCCGCAATGTCAAATCGCGCGCGGCAACGCGGTCGCCGCTGCAGAACCGCTGCAGAAGCGCCGCGTCCTGGTCGTCGGCGTCATCGTCGCGCGTCATCACTGGTCCCGGATCATGGCCGTTGCCATCCTAGTCCGGGGTCAATGGCGACCGAAACCCCAATTGCCGAACCAGCCATGGCCGCGACCGCGGTCACCGCCGCCCATGCGATCATGCATTTGGCGGCGCATGGTTGCTGCTTCGTCGCTGGAGATCACGCCGTCGCCATCGGCATCGAGATGGGCAAACATCTTGTCAGCGCGGCCAGTTTCGAATTCGTCAACGGTCAGAAAACCATCCGAATTTGCGTCCAGTTCAATCATCATATGGGCGATGCGTTTTGGGGCTGCGGATTTCATTTGTTCCAGCATCTGCGCCATGTGTTCGGCCTGCATCGCCGTGGCCTGGGCCAGCATTTCGGCCGCGTCCAGTTTGCCATCGCTGTTGGTGTCGGCAGCGGCGAAACGCGCGGCCCTGGCGGTATCAACTTCGGCTTGGGTGAGGTTGCCGTCTTTGTCGGCATCGAGCGTTTCGAAGTTCATCCCCGGGTCCATCGGACCCGCCTGGGCGATCGCGGGCACGGCCAAAGTCAGGGCGACAAGGCTGGTGATCATCAAGTTTTTCATAACTGCTCCGTTTTTGGCAAGCGCTGCCCGATTGCCACGCTTTCACCGAGTTCAACGGCCGGTGCGGGAAATTCCGTCGCAGAAATTAGCGACATCGCGCCGCAAGACAGGTTGTCTCAGTTTCAAGCGTTGCGTTTGGCACTAAGCAGGCAAGGATGAAAGACGAATCACATATTTCAACGGACACCGCACGCCCGCTGGCACAGGCGGTGCGGCGTGGCTGGCGTCGCAAGTGTCCGTCCTGCGGCGGCGGGCCGTTGCTGTCGGGCTATCTGACGATCCGCGACTCCTGCGCTGTTTGCGGCGAGGAGCTGCACCACCACAGGGCCGACGACGGCCCGGCCTGGGCGACGATCATATTGTCCGGCCATATCTTGTCGCCGTTGCTGTTGTTCGTCTTCGTCACCTTTCGGCCCGAAGGTTGGGTGATGGCAGTCGGGTTCTCGGCGGCCTTCACGGCGCTGGCCCTGTTCCTTTTGCCAAGGGTCAAGGGCGTGTTTGTGGCGACCCAGTGGTCAAAGCGCATGCATGGTTTCGGACGCGACGCCGGCGAGGTCGCGGATCGTCGGGGCTGAGGCAGGATTAACGCCCGCCGTCCCTTGACTTGGAAGTCTGTGCGTGTAGAAGCCGTGCTTTGGAATTATGGCGGGTGCCTGCTGGCCCCGGCCCGATTGGGCGAATGTTAGGAACGGGACCATGGCGAAGCCAACGACGATCAAAATCCGGCTGAACTCGACGGCTGAAACCGGACACTTTTACGTGACCAAGAAAAATTCACGCACCATGACCGAAAAGATGTCGGTGAAGAAATACGATCCGGTCGTGCGCAAGCATGTTGAATACAAGGAAGGCAAGATCAAGTGATCTTGCCGGGCCGCCCGCTGCGGGCAGATTGCACAGCGCCGCGGGCATTGCTGCGGCTTTTTTGTTTTCGGCGGGCGGAATGGACGAGATTGCGCCGCTGACACTGCAGGTGGCGACGCCGTTGGACGCCCGTGCGGTGACGGAACTTTTGACCATTTCCTACACCCGCCTGCTGGCCGCCGATTATGATGTCGGGCAAATGCGGGCAATGCTGCCGTCGGTAACTGTCGCCAACCGGGCCATGCTAGGGTCGGGGCGGTATTATCTCGTGCGGTCGGGCGCTGTCACGGTCGGCTGCGGCGGCTGGAGCCAGCGCGGTGACAGATCGGCCCGCCTGCATTATTTCGCCACCCATCCCAATTGGCTGCGCATGGGCGTCGGGACCATGGTCATGCGCGCCTGCCTGGCGGCGGCAAAGCGCGACGGGGCAAAGGTTTGCGACTGCGCGGCGACGGTCGGCGCGGTGCCGTTTTACCGTTCCTTCGGTTTTGCCGTCGCGGCGCGGGCGGAAATCCGGATGCGGCGCGGGCTGGCCTTTCCGGTGATCGAAATGCGCCTCGACCTGCAGAAATGACAAGGCCGGTCGCATTGGACCGGCCTCGCAGATTTTTTAGAGCAGGATGTTGTTTGAAGGAAACAACATCCTGCTCCAGATTCTTGCTGGTCGCGTGATTGATGAGGAAAACCGGATTCCACTTTTCCTCATCACG
>JAYTCN010000360.1:0-8022 GCA_043736475.1 Paracoccaceae bacterium | reverse complement strand
ACTCGAAGTTCGGACCCAAGACGATGGCATCGACCGGGCAGGCTTCCTGACAAAAGCCGCAATAGATGCATTTGGTCATGTCGATGTCGTAGCGCGTCGTCCGCCGCGAGCCATCCTCGCGCGGCTCGGCATCAATCGTTATCGCCTGGGCCGGACAAATCGCCTCGCACAGCTTGCAGGCAATGCAGCGCTCCTCGCCATTGGCGTAACGGCGCAGCGCGAGCTCGCCGCGGAACCGCGGGCTGAGCGGCCCCTTTTCATGCGGGTAGTTCAGCGTGACCTTGGCCTTGAAGAAATACTTCATTCCCAAGGCAAAGCCGCCAAAGAAATCCGCCAGCAAAAACAGCTTGGCCGAGCGTTTCCAGTTGATCGCCGTCATCCTCAGCCCCCCACTACCCAGCGGGCATAACCCGGCACGCCGTATTGCGCCAATGCGGCCACGATCACCACCCAGCCAAGGCTCATCGGCAGGAACACTTTCCAGCCAATCCGCATCAACTGGTCATAGCGATAGCGCGGCACGATCGCCTTCACCATGGCGAACAAAAAGAAGAAAAACAGCATCTTGCCGACCAGCCACAAAATCCCGTCGGGCAAAAATTCCACCGGCGACAGCCAGCCGCCAAAGAACAGGATGCTCATCAGCGCGCACATCAGCACCACCGCCATCAACTCGCCGATCATGAACAGCAAGAACGGGGTCGAGGAATACTCGACCTGATAGCCCGCCACCAGTTCCGACTCGGCTTCCGGCAAGTCAAACGGCGGCCGGTTGGTCTCGGCCAAGGCGCTGATGAAAAACAGGAACACCATCGGGAAATGCGGCAGCCAATACCACGACAACAACCCCATCCCGTCCTGCGCCATCACGATCCGCGTCAGGTTCAGCGACCCGGTCGAGATCAAAATCCCGACGATGATGAAGCCAATCGACACCTCATACGAAATCATCTGCGCCGCCGACCGCAGCGATCCAAGGAACGGATATTTCGAATTCGAGGCCCAGCCGCCCATGATGACGCCGTAAACCCCGAGGCTCGAGACCGCGAAGATGAACAGGATGCCGACGTTCAAATCCGAAACCACCCAGCCCTCGTTGAACGGAATCACCGCCCAGGCGACGGTTGCCAGCACAAACGTGGTCAGCGGCGCCAGCAAGAACACGATCTTGTCGGCACCCGCCGGAATGACAATTTCCTTGACGATGTATTTGATGAAATCGGCGAAACTCTGCAACAACCCCCAGGGCCCGACCACATTCGGGCCGCGCCGCAACTGCACCGCCGCCCAGACCTTGCGGTCGCCGTACATCAGGAAGGCGAGCGAGATCAGGATCAGCACCGTCACCAGCAGGCATTGGCCGAGGATGATCAGGAAAATGCCGGGATAGGTCGAAAAGAACCCCATTCCCCTACTCCGCCGCGATCTTGATCTGCCGCGTTGCGGCAAGCTGGCTCAACTCCGCCATGACGGTGGAAGCGCGGGCAATCGGGTTGGTCAGATAGAAATCAGCGACCGAAGGCCCAAAATCCCCTTTTCCCAATTTCGCCGCCTTCTCAAGTTTCCATTCATTCACCGGCACCTGATCGAGCATCCCCAGATGCGGATGCGCCTTGAACAAATCCGCCCGCAAAGCCGCCAAACTATCCCACGGCAAAACCGAACCCAGTTCCGCCGACAAGGCCCGGACAATCGCCCAGTTCTCCTTCGCCTCGCCCGGCGCGAACCCGGCCCGGTTGGCCATCTGCGGCCGGCCTTCGGTATTGACGAATATCCCCGATTCCTCCGGGTAAGCCGCCCCCGGCAGGATCACATCGGCCCGGTGCGCACCCTTGTCGCCATGCGACCCCTGATAAATCACCAACGGCCCCGCTGGAATCTCCACCTCGTCGGACCCAAGGTTATACACCACCTCGGCCCCCGAAATCCCGTCCTCGCTGACAAACCCGATATCCATCCCGCCCACGCGGCTGGCCGCCGTGTGCAGCACCATGAACTTGCTTTCGGTCAGTTCGGCAAACTGCATCGCCGCCGCCAGAACCGCCGCGCCATCGGCCCCGGTCAATGCCCCGGCGCCAACGATCACCATCGAATTCTTGCCGATCGAATCCTCATGCGGCTGCGAATTCATCGCCGCCAATGTCTCGCGCCCAGTCCCCAGATGCACCACATCATAGGTCAAATCGACCAGCGGCCCGACCACACCAACCCGTGCCCCGTTCAGCCAGGCCTTCCGGATCCGCGCATTCAACACCGGCGCCTCGACCCGCGGGTTGCAGCCGATCAGCATGATCCGCTGCGCCGCATCAATATCCTCGATCTTCGCCGTGCCAACATAACCCGACCGGTTGCCCTTCGGCAATTTCGCCCCGTCGACCCGGCATTCCACCATGCCGCCCAGACCCGAAACCAGCGCCTTCAAGGCATACATCGCCTCAACCGGCGCCAAATCCCCGGCGACCGCAGCAACGCGCCGCCCCTTCACCGCCTTGGCCACCGCCGCAAACGCCTCATTCCACGAAACCGCCACCAGCTTGCCCGCTTTGCGCACGAACGGCTTGTCCAGCCGCTGCCGCCGCAACCCGTCCCAGACGAACCGGGTCTTGTCGGAAATCCATTCCTCATTCACACCGTCGTGGTTGCGTGGCAAGATCCGCATCACCTCGCGGCCCTTGGCATCAATGCGAATGCTCGCCCCCAAAGCATCCATCACATCGATGCTCTCGGTCTTTTTCAATTCCCACGGCCGCGCGGTAAACGCATAGGGTTTGGATACCAGCGCCCCGACCGGGCATAAATCGATGATATTGCCCTGCAGGTTCGAATCCAAAGTCTGGTTCAGATACGAGGTGATCTCGCTGTCCTCCCCGCGCCCGGTCTGGCCCATCTGGGTGATCCCGGCGACCTCGCTGGTAAACCGCACGCAGCGGGTGCACGAAATGCAGCGCGTCATATGGGTCTCGACCAAAGGCCCCAGATCCAGATCAATCGCCGCCCGCTTCGGTTCGCGATACCGGCTGAAATCGACGCCATAGGCCATCGCCTGATCCTGCAGATCGCACTCGCCGCCCTGATCGCAGATCGGGCAATCCAAGGGATGGTTGATCAGCAAGAACTCCATCACCCCTTCGCGGGCCTTCTTGACCATCGGCGAATTGGTCTTGACCATCGGCGTCTGGCCCTCGGGCCCGGGCCGCAAATCCTTGACCTGCATCGCGCACGACGCCGTCGGCTTCGGCGGCCCGCCGACCACCTCGACCAGACACATCCGGCAATTGCCGGCAATCGACAGCCGCTCGTGATAGCAGAACCGGGGAATTTCCACACCGGCAATCTCGCAGGCCTGAATGATCGTCAACGCCCCGTCGACCTCGATCTCGGTACCGTCGATACTGATCTTCTTCAGGTTGCTCATTCCGTGATCTCCGCCGCGCTGGCAACGGGTTTATGCAACTGCCACAGCGCCCGCAAGACCTTGATCCACGGCGCGAAAACTTCCTTCCATTCCCGCCCCGGCTGAAATGCCGCAACGCGTGATTCCGCCTCGCGCAATGCCAATTTGGGTTCAAACGAATAATGGGAAAGGCACATCAGTCAGACCTCCGGAAACCTTGGTTTCTTAAAGGCGAAAACGCGCCGAAATCCAACCGAATTCGCAAGCCCAGCCGACGGAAATGCGCAATTCCCTCGGCTCGCGAAATCACCGGGAGATGCAGACCCTTCCCGTCATTCCAACAGAAAATCACCCAGCTGCGAACCGGTTTTCATTTGCGCCCGGCCGACGGCGCAGAAACTGGGTTTGTCATCGGCATCGACGCCCAGCGAAAACAGGAAATACCACGTCAATTCGCCCAATCGGTCCCGTGGCAAATTGCGGAGGTGGCGGTTGTAGTCCTGGTTGTCGTAACCACGGGACGAGTATTTGCGGCTGATGTTGTTCAGGGCCGCGTCCTGCTTGGCCTGATTGATCCGCAACGCCGGACATTCGGTGGTGATAATATCAGCCGCCCAGATATTCGCGATGATTGCCAGAAAGTCGGGCGGCATCGTGCTCGATGCTTCCTGCGTAATGATTTGAGCTATTCCGGCCGGCGACACATCGGTTTCCGCCGTTATCTGCACTTGATCTGCGGTCGAAACTGCCGGAACCGCCGCCAAAGTCAAACAGATGCCAACGGCCAAACACGGATTTCGAAAACGCATTGTGTCCCCCGCGACAAACACGACGCCAATCTTATGGCTCGTAACTGTCGCCAATCGCCCGCAGGTTGTCCAGCTTTTCCGCTATTTTAGCGCGTTATTCTCTCACCGCTCCCCCAAAAGCGAGCCGATCAGGCTTTTGTCCTCGATCTCGGCCAACCCCAGCCGGCAATAGCTGTCGACATCACCTTCGACTACGCCATTGGCGGCCAAATAGGCGTCAGCCAAGGCCAGCACCCGTTTCTTCTCGTCCTTGTCATCGAGGAATGCCTCGACTTCCGGCTCGGTGTAACCCTTGACCCGGGCGTATTTCTCCAGATCCCGCGCCTTGAAAAAGACGGTGATCATCCGGGCGTAGATCGTCGGGCAGGTCTTGCGGATCTTGTCGCCGACCGCCGCCGCCATCAGGGACTCATTGATATGAGGTTCCTCGGCCAGCGGCACCAGCGCCTCGGCCCGTGTCGGGCCCGAGGCAGTCGCGACCGCCAGAACGGCTGCTGCCGCAAAAACCAGTTTCCGATGCATGCGCAGGCGCTCCTTGCCAAAACTGAACCGGAGCCATCATAGGCTTTTGTCGGCGTCACTCGCCATTCACGGTTGCGTTGCCATCAAATCCGGGCCGATTTGTGCCGGTTGTGACACAATTGGTGAACGGACCCTGGCCCTTACTCCGCCGCCACCGCCATCACCCGGCCCAGCCGTTTCGCCTTGATCCGGTCTTCGATCTCGCCGCGGAAATGCCGCACCAGACCCTGGATTGGCCAGGCCGCCGCATCGCCCAAGGCGCAGATCGTGTGGCCCTCAACCTGCTTGGTCACGTCCAGGAGCATGTCGATCTCCTCGACCGCCGCCTCGCCGGTCACCAGCCGGTCCATCACCCGCATCATCCAGCCGGTGCCCTCACGACAGGGCGTGCACTGGCCGCAGCTCTCGTGCTTGTAGAACTTCGACAACCGCCAGATCGCCTTGATCACGTCGGTCGACTGATCCATCACGATCACCGCCGCCGTCCCCAGCCCCGATTTTTGCTCTTTCAGCCAGTCGAAATCCATGATCGCCTCTTCGGCAATCCTGGCCGGCAACAACGGCACCGAAGCGCCCCCCGGAATGACCGCCTTCAAATTCTTCCAGCCGCCACGAATGCCACCGCAATGGGTGTCGATCAGTTCCTTCAAAGTGATCGACATCGATTCCTCGACCACGCAGGGGTTGTTCACATGCCCCGAAATGGCAAAAACCTTGGTGCCCACGTTGTTGGGTCGCCCGAACGACGAAAACCATTCCGCCCCGCGCCGCAAGATCGTCGGCGCCACCGCAATCGATTCGACATTGTTCACCGTGGTCGGACAGCCATACAGCCCCGATCCCGCCGGAAACGGCGGCTTCATCCGCGGCATGCCCTTCTTGCCCTCAAGGCTTTCCAACAGCGCGGTCTCCTCGCCGCAGATATAGGCCCCGGCCCCGTGACTCAGGTACAGCTCATAGTCCCAGCCCGAACCGGCCGCGTTCTTGCCCAGCAATCCGGCGTCATAAGCCTCGTCAATCGCCCGCTGCAACGCCTCGCGCTCGCGAATGAACTCGCCGCGAATATAGATATAGCCGACCCGCGCCCCCATGGCGAAACCGGCGATCAGGCAGCCTTCGACCAGCGTATGCGGGTCGTGCCGCATGATCTCGCGGTCCTTGCAGGTGCCGGGTTCGGATTCGTCGGCATTGACCACCAGATAACACGGGCGCCCATCGGAAACTTTCGGCATGAACGACCATTTGAGGCCCGTCGGAAACCCCGCCCCGCCACGACCGCGCAGGCCCGATTGCTTCATCTGCTCGACGATCCAGTCACGGCCTTTGGCCATGATCCCGGCGGTGCCGTCCCAATGCCCGCGCTTGCGCGCTCCGGCCAGCGAGCGGTCGTGCATGCCGTACAGGTTGGTGAAAATCCGGTCTTTATCCGCCAGCATATCGTGCAACTCCCAAACCCGGCGTTTCCGCCGGGCCCATGTCAATCCAAATCAGCCCTTGGCCTGCAACTTGGCTTGCGCCACCCACTTGTCGCGCGTCACCCGGCCCTTGAACCCTTCAAGATTGTCATCGACCCAGGCCACCTCCGCCGATTTCCAGGCGGCAATCTGGTCAAAATGGAAAAAGCCCAGCTTGTTGAGCAGGATTTCCATTTTCGGGCCGATGCCGACAATCACTTTCAAATCATCCGGCTTGTTGTCGCGAGCGGCCGACAGGCCAGCGGGTTTTGCCGATATTGCCGATGCCGTGGCAACATTTTCGACCGCAGTTTCGGCGGCTTTCGTTGGTTTCGCCTTGGCAACTTTCGCTGGCGCTGTTTTCGCGGCTTTCTTGGCGGAACCGGGCGCCGTCGAAAATGCAGCCTTCTTGGCAGTCTGCGGTTTTAATGACTTGTCAGCCACCGAAGCGCCGGGGGTGACTATCGGTGCGGCACCGGCTGTCGCCGCCGGAACCGGCGCCGGTTTCGGTTGCGGATGCACCGGTGCCGGCATGCGGCGGACCGGCATTTCGGCGTCTTCCATCGAGCAGGCGAAAAGCGGGATCAGCCAGCCGAGGAAAAAGAACGACAGCAATCCGAACACCAGCGCCCAAACAAATCTCACGTCCCAATAGCGGATCAAAAGAACCATGAAGAACAGGCCCAACAACCCCGCCGCAACCCAACACAGGGTTCTGCACCGCTGATTTCCGTAACTTTCCATCATTTGCACTCCCAACTGGACAACTGTCCGCATCTCTCCGGCGTCATTCGTACCGGTCGTCAATGTTGCCGCGACCGGCCTTTTTATCCGCTACCGCTTGGTCCCGCCAACCGGTTTCGCGACCGACCTGGCTTTCGGCGCGACTTTCATCGCCACCCCTTGCAGCACCGGCACTTCCGTCCCGTCAATCCGCTTGAGCGTATCGCCCCATTCCAGCGCCCGGGCGACCGAGTAATTCGCCGCCTCGCGCCCCTTGGCATGCGCCTTCAACGTGGTTAACCCCGACAACGGCTCCGCCGCATAACGCCCGTTCTGCGGCCCCGGCCTTGGCACGCGCCCGGCGGCCAGCTCCTCCAGAATCTCGCCCAGTTTCGCCGGCGTCAAGTCCTCGTAGAAATCCTTGCCGATCTGCACCATCGGCGCGTTGGTGCAGGCGCCCAAACACTCGACCTCTTCCCAACTGAATTTTCCGTCAGAACTCAAGTCATGCGCATTGGCGGCAATCTTGTTCCGGCACACCTCGATCAGGCTCTCCGCCCCGCAGATCATGCAGGTCGTGGTCCCGCAAACCTGCACATGCGCCACCGAGCCCACCGGCTGCAACTGGAACATGAAATAAAACGTCGCCACCTCCAGCGCCCTTATATAGGCCAGCCCCAGCATATCAGCCACCGCCTCGATCGCCGGCCGCGACAGCCACCCCTCCTGCTCCTGCGCCCGCCACAGCAGCGGAATAATCGCACTGGCCTGACGGCCTGCGGGGAACTTGGCAATCTGGGTTTTCGTCCAGGCCAGGTTGGCCTTGGTGAAGGCGAAGGATTCGGGCTGGGTGGGGTGAAGGCGGCGGAGCATCAGGCGCTGACTTTCATAGATTCGATTAGTTGTTCATCCGACCAATTGCGCAAAGAGCGTGCGGAAAAGTCAGCGCCATTTGACCACTCAATTCCGCCACCACCTTCCACAACGGAAACGTCGCGGAAAACTTCGGCGAGGTTCAGCATTTCGAGCAGCACATGCCCGCGCAATTGTGCAGAGACGTCAACAATCCGGTTCACGCCGTCATCCCAAGAAACTCGTAAATGTCCGGGTGAAACGGTCG
>JAYTCN010000359.1:0-8034 GCA_043736475.1 Paracoccaceae bacterium | reverse complement strand
TTCGCTTCGCCGAGATCGGCAGGCTCGCGCAGCACCGCCAGATTTTGCGACGTCATCATCACCCGGACCGGTGTCATGTCGTCGCTGGCAAAGCGCATGTCGCGGTTGGTCACGATCCCCACAACCCGGCCGGCGTTGTCAACGACGGGAAAGCCCGAAATCTTGAATCGTTCCTGCAGCGCCTTGGCATCGGCCAGTGTCTGTTCGGCGGTCAAAGTGATCGGCGCGTAAACGATGCCGGACACGAACCGCTTGACCGAGCGCACCTGCCGCGCCTGTTCCTCGGGGTCAAGATTGCGATGGATCACCCCCAGGCCGCCAGCCTGCGCCATGGCGATCGCCATTTTTTCTTCCGTCACCGTGTCCATCGCCGACGAGAGCAATGGAATGTTCATCCTGACGGATTTGGTGACAAATGTGCGGGTGTCTGCGGTAGCGGGAAGAACCGACGACGCTGCGGGTACCAGCAAAACATCGTCAAAGGTCAGGGCCTCACGAATCTGCATCGGAATCTCCGTGGCGGTCGGTGTTGGCGCGTCGCTATCTCACGGGCATCAGCGAAAGGAAAGCCTTATTCAGGCCGTCGCCGCCAGCGACAGTTGCGCCAGTTCGCCCTGCCACCAGGAACGCAACGTCTTGTAGGTCACATACAGCACAAGCATCGTGCCAACCGAAAGACCAGCTCCCGCCAAGGCTTCTGAAATCAAACCGAAATTCCGGTCGGCGGCGTCGATCTGCAGATTGGTGAACGCTGCCACCGGAAACGCCATCGCGCCCCACGAAGGTCGCCATCCACCATCGGAAATCCAACCCGACCACAGCAGCAGGATCAACGCCAACAGCCCCGAAAGAAAAACCGCCGCGGCAAATTCGGCGGTATAGTGCAATTGTCCGGCGACAATGCCGAAAACGCTGACCGGGGCAAGATGGATGACCTGTCCCGCCCGCAACGACGGCGTCACCGGCTCGAGCAGGGAATTTTTCACCGAACCGGCAAGAATAACGAAATAAACCGGCAGGCAGGCGGTCAGGATTCCGGCCGAAAATGTCTCGTAACCCAGTCTTATCCCGGCCATCGGTGCGACGATGAAACCGGCGAATGCCAAAAACAGGTACGGGTTCGTCGTCCGCCGCTCCTTGTTGCCACGGCCAAGCGAGACCAGCAAAAGCGACAGCAACAAAACATGCAGCACGATACCGGATTTCCAGACGATTGCCGCCATTCCGGCGCTATGGGGATAGATGCCGGTCGCAACCAGCATCAATGACATCGAAAATGCCGGCAGAGCCCCCCGCGACGCCGTCGTATTCAAATCTTCCATGATCACGCCGGGACGGGTGTAAACTTTCATGGCATAGGACGCGCCGGTAATCGCGATCAGCACCACAGCGCTCAGCAACAAAACCGCGCCGACGACCGAGGGGACGGCAAAGACCGATGGCGCCCGACGCCATGCCAGACCCAATCCGACCAGGCCGAGGCAGATCGGAAAAACTGCTGGCGGCGTGCTGCGCCAATACGGCATCCGGTCGGGCATCAATTATTTCCCTTTGCCAATTCGCCGACGCTACGTTCAGTTTTTTTGCCACGCCAGTCAACATCGGCGGCGGGCCATTCTTAAGGTGCTGTTCGAAAACCGGTCGCCACAACGAATTTCTCTGACGAATCAGCGCGGCTCGACGGTGGTTTCACATTGGCAACTTTGCTGAAATGCCTTTTGAGCTTGCCCTGCAGTTCGGTTTCCGCGCCGCCGGCAAGCACCTTGGCAACGAAAGTGCCGCCTTCCTCCAGAACGTCGAGCGCGAACCCGGCGGCCGCCTCGCACAGGGCAATGATGCGCAAATGGTCGGTCTGCTTGTGGCCCGACGCCGAAGCCGCCATGTCCGACATTACCACGTCGGCCTTGCCGCCCAGCCAGTCCTTGACCTTGGCATCGGCATCGTCAGCGAGAAAGTCCAGAACGTGCAATTCCACACCGGGAATGGCTTCGACCGCCTGAATATCCACGCCGATGATCCTGCCCTGCGCCTTGTTGGCCCGCGTGTGCATCGCGTTTACCCGCTCGACCGCAACCTGGCACCAGCCACCCGGTGCGCAGCCAAGGTCAACCACTCTGGCTCCTGGAACCAGGAACCGGAATTTGTCATCCAGTTCCAGAATCTTGTAGGCAGCCCTGCCCCGGTAGCCATCCTTTTTGGCTCGGGCCACATAGGGATCGTTCAATTGCCGTTGCAGCCATAATGTCGAGGAAAGTTTGCGCCCCTTGGCGGTTTTCACCCGCACGGTCATTTCGCGTGATCCGCGCCCGGTGACGCTCTTTTCGGTCATCACTGCATTCCTTCAAAGGCGCGGTCGGCGTGCATCATCGCATAGAGCATGCCCTCGCGCAGACCGCGATCAGCCACCCGGATACGTTCGGTAGGCCACAGGCGCAACAGGGTTTGCAAGATGGCCGAACCCGCCATGATCAAGGCGGCCCGGTCGCGGCCCAGACTTGGGTCAGCCAGGCGACCTTCGTGCCCGACCAGCAGATAGCGTTGGATAACGGTGTCAATTTCACCGGCCGTCAACCGCATGCCATCGACCCGCCGTCGGTCATACCGGCGCAACCCCAGGTGCGCGGCCCCGATCGTGGTTATTGTGCCGCTGGTCCCGATCATCTGAAAGCCGTCGACAAACCGCCCGACATCCGCCCCGGAGTATGGTTTGAAATTGCCCATCTGTTCCTCGAAATACCACGACATCAGGGCGAAACGCGCCGGTTCATCGTGGACATCGACAAACTTCTCGTGCAGCGTCGCCACCCCCAAAGGGATCGAGATCCAGTCAATCACATGCGCGGTTGCCCCATCGCGCTCGCGCTTGCCGGGCTGCAGGTTCATGATCTCGCCCGATCGTCGGTGCGGTTCAACATCGGCCACATCGATCCAGACCAGTTCGGTCGAGCCGCCGCCGATATCGATGACCAAAAGCTGCGTGGTTTCCTGATCAACCAGAGGAGCGCAGGAAATGACCGCCAGCCGCGCCTCTTCCTCGGGTGATATTATTTCCAGTTCGAGTCCGGTTTCGCTGGCGACTTGCCGCAGGAATTGCGCGCCATTGGCGGCGCGCCGACAGGCTTCGGTCGCGACCAATCGCGCCTTCTTCACCTCCATTTTGGCCAATTTCGCCGCGCAGACCCGAAGGGCCTGCAAGGTCCGGCCAATCCCCTGACTGGAAAGCGACCCGGTCCGTTCCAGATCAATTCCAAGCCTGACCGACTTGGAAAACGCATCGACGATCCGGAAATGCCCGCCGTGCGGCGTGGCAATCAGCATCCGGCACGAATTCGTGCCAAGGTCCAGCGCCGCATAAAGCTCGCCGGTTTTCGGCGCAGCAGCCGGAGCGTCGGCCGGGCCGACAGAAATACCATCGGCCCGCCCCCGTAAGGAACGGTGTCTCGCCATGTGAAAGCCAATCCTGACCGCACCCGCAGGCACGATATGTTGGCGTTGACGCTAGACCAGCGGGGTCAAGCTGGCAAGCAATGGATCAGGCCACCGCAGCCGCAGCCATCGAAACCCCCACGGTCGGCATGCCCAGGGCCCGGCAGATGCCATAGGTCAGTTCGGGATTGTTCAATGTATAGAAATGCAGATGCTCGACGCCCTCGGCCAGCAATTCATCGCATTGCTCGACGCAAATTGCCGTCGACAGCAGCATGGTTTCATCCTCGTCGCGGGCATGCCGAAAGGCGTCGTGCATCCACACCGGCACATTGGCCTGACACCGCCCCGCGAAGTTGCACATTTTCCCGAAATTCTCGACCGGCAAAATCCCCGGCAGAATCGGCGCCTTGATCCCCGCCGAGGCGCAGGCATCGCGGAATCGCAGGAAAGTTTCGTTCTCAAAAAAGAACTGGGTGATCGCGTTGCTGGCCCCGGCATCCAGTTTGCGTTTCAGATTGTCGATATCCGCCGCCAGGCTTTGCGCTTCGGGATGCTTTTCGGGATAGGCCGCAACCGAAATCTCGAAGTCACCAACCGAGCGCAATCCGGCAACCAGCTCTGCCGCCGAAGCAAACCCCTGCGGGTGGGCGACAAAGGTGCCCTGACCTTTCGGTGGGTCACCGCGCAGTGCCACGATCCGGCGAACGCCCATCCTGGCATAGGCCCGGGCCACATCCAGCGTTTCCTCGCGGCCGGCGCCAACGCAGGTCAGGTGGCCAGCGACATTCAGGCGTGCCCGGTCAAGGATCGTCATGATCGCGGCATTGGTGCGTTCGCGCGTCGTGCCACCAGCACCATAGGTCACCGAAACAAACTTCGGCCCCAAAGGTGAAAGCCGTTCAACCGAACGCCAAAGTCGCAACGATCCTTCAGTATTTACGGGTGGGAAAAATTCGAAAGACAGACTCGGGGTCTGTTTTGCATTCTGGGTCATGTGCGTCGGTCCAAACCGTCAATGAGTTTTGCAGTGGTGGCAGTCTACAGCATTTTCGCGACGGTTCAATGCCCGAATACGACGTGTCCCAAAAAGCACGCGAATATCCCGAAAACGACGCATGTCGCAAACAGGAATCGATCCGTCGTCATGGCCTTTCTTGTCGCGCATTCGCGAGCTACAAGCGGCGCGCAATCCTGAGTCGGAGTTGGCCATGCCTGACGTGACAATCGTGTACTGGCGCGACATCCCGGCGCAAGTCATCGTCGGCAAGGGCCGTCGGGCCGCCAAGGTCCAGTTGCCGGAACGTTTCGAGCAGGCGATCGACCGCTGTGCGATGAAAATCGGTGCCAGCGATGCCGATGCCTATCTGGCGGAATGGCGCAAGGCCGAACCGTTTGCGGCCGATGGTGATGACAGCGCGGTGGCCCGAAATCAGGCTGCACGGCTGGAGCAAGAGTACGATCAGGATCGCATCAAAGCCTTGATCGCCAATGATGGTTGGTCGGCATAGCCGCCGCATGCAGGACTGGAGAAAACTGATGGCCGCGATTCTTCCCTTTGGCCGCGCCAGGCCGACGCCAGCCGTGCCCGCCTCCGACAGCGCTGCCTTGTCGGCGTTCCTTGGCAATTACTCGATCGAAGTCATGCCGCGCACCGCTGCCAGGATCGACTCGTTTCGCGACCTGCTGCCGGCTGGCACACGGGTCTATATCGCCCATATCGAGGGAACGCCGATTGACGACATGGTGGCAACCGCGACCCGGATCCGGAGCGAAGGATTCGAGCCCATGCCGCATTTCCCGGCCCGCATCATTCACGACAAACCAGTGCTGAAAGATTGGGTTGCCCGCTATGAAGGCGAGGCCGGCGTCCGCGAGGGCTTGTTGCTGGGCGGCGGTGTCACCACGCCCGCCGGTGACTATGACAGTGCGATGCAACTGCTCGAATCGGGAGTTTTTGACCATTTCCGCCGTCTGCATGTCGCCGGTCATCCCGAAGGCAATCGCGACATCGACAGCGATGGCACCGATCGGCTGGTCATGCAGGCGCTGCATTGGAAGCAGGCGTTTTCCGAGCGCAGCGATGCCGAAATGGCCATCGCGACCCAATTCTGCTTCGAGGCGGGGCCGGTCATTGCCTGGGCCAATCATCTGCACGCCGAAGGCATCAGGCTGCCGATCCATATCGGTATCGCCGGTCCGGCGAAGCTGCCTACCATGATCAAATTTGCCATGACCTGCGGTGTCGGGCCGTCGTTGCGGGTTCTGCAACGGCGCGCCGCCGACCTTACCAAATTGCTGCTGCCGTTCGAGCCCACAGAAATTCTGACCGATCTGGCCCGCCACCAAGCCGGCCATCCGGGCTGCAATATCGCGCAGGTGCATTTCTTTCCGCTTGGCGGGATCGTCCCAACCGCCGATTTCGTGCGTGCAACGGTCAATCTCCGCGGTGCTCAGGTTCGGGCCTGATGCTGAAAGCATTGCTCTTCGATCTGGACGGAACGCTCGCGAATACCGATGAACTGCATCACCGGGCATTTGCCAGATTGCTGGCACCGGAAGGGATCGAGCTGAGCTATGGCGACTATGCAACCCATATGCTGGGCCGTCCCAACACCGACATCATGGCCAGGTATTTCCCCCATCTTTCCGCGGGCGATCAAACCCGTGTCGCCAACGGCAAGGAAGCGGCCTACCGCAACATGCTGCCGGAACTTGACCTGCAGCCCCTGAACGGCCTGCACGGATTGCTGGACTGGGCCGAGGCCAACGACCTGGGAACCGCGGTGGTGACCAACGCCCCGCGGGCCAGCGCCGAAGCGGTCTTGTCGGCGCTTGGTCTGATGGGCCGATTCGACAGAATTATCATCGGCGATGAATGCTCGAATCCCAAGCCCGACCCGGCGCCCTATCAGGCGGCGATGGCGGCGCTCGGCGTTACGCCCGTCCAATCACTGGCGTTCGAAGACGCGCCCAGCGGCTTGCGTGCTGCCCGTGGATCAGGCGCCTTTGTATTTGGCATGCGAACCTCGCTTGACGACCATGCCTTGCGACAGGCAGGAGCGCATGCAACCTTGGCCGACTACAACGATCCAATACTTTGGACCCATCTGACCGCCGCGATGAAAGAGAAAGCCGAATGACCCGCACCATCGTTTCCTCGAAAACCCGAACCGCGATCATCGGCTTTGACCAGCCATTCTGCGTTATCGGCGAACGCATCAACCCGACCGGGCGCAAGATTCTCGCCGCCGAGATGGAAGTCGGCAATTTCGCCACCGTCGAGCGCGACGCGCTCGAACAGGTCGCCTGCGGCGCCACCATGCTCGACGTCAACGCCGGTGTCGTCTTCAATTCAAACCCGAACCCGAACGTCACCGAACCGCCGCTGCTCTGCGCGGTGGTCAAACTGGTGCAATCCTTGGTCGATGTGCCGCTGTGCATCGATTCCTCGGTCACCGCCGCGCTCGAAGCCGCCCTGAAAATCTGCGAAGGCCGTCCGCTGATCAACTCGGTCACCGGCGAACTGGAAAAGCTGGAAGCCATCCTGCCGCTGATCAAGAAATACAACGTGCCCGTTGTCGCTATTTCGAATGACGAAACCGGCATTTCGATGGACCCGGACGTGCGCTATGCGGTGGCCAGGAAAATCGTCGAGCACGCCGCCGATTATGGCATCCCGGCGCATGACATCGTCGTCGACCCGCTGGTGATGCCGGTCGGCGCCCTCGGCACCGCCGGACGCCAGGTCTTTGCCCTCGTCCGCCGTTTGCGCGAGGAACTCGGCGTCAATACCACCTGCGGCGCGTCCAATATTTCATTCGGTTTGCCAAATCGCCACGGCATCAACGCCGCCTTCCTGCCGATGGCGATTGCCTCGGGCATGACCAGCGCCATCATGAATCCGGTGCGCCCGCAGGAAATGCAGGCGATCCGCGCCGCCAATTTCCTGATGAACAACGACGCGCACGGCGCGCAGTGGATCAAGGCCAACAAACCGCCATTGGCCGAGGGCGAAGTCGAGGCCGGCGCCCGCGGCAGGCGCGAGGGCCGGCGTCGCCGAACTTAGCCGATTGTTTGGCTTTCCGCCGAAAGCTGGCGGTCATGAACCAGCAGGCGAGCATCTCGGAAAACGGGATCTTGCCATGTCAGATCCTGTTCGCGCAATCGGCGTCCAAAAGTGGCGTGGTGCGCCGCAAGGGTGTCGACGCCGACCGAAAGATCGGCAGGAGCAGGTTTGGGCCCGAGGCTCGACGGCGCGGATTTCAGCGGAATTTTGAATACCCGTCCAAGTTGCTGCGAATAGTTTCGTCGTCTTGAAAGAAATCCAGGCCGTTCTGCATATGACCTTACATCATCAGCATGAAAGGAACGATCGTGACCCTCCATATCCCGACCGCAGCGCCTGTAGTCCTCGCACTTTGTTGCTCAATCGCCGCCGCCGCCGACTACAGCCCGCGGATCGACCCAGCGCAATTTACCACGGAAATCACCAACCCGTTCCTGACGCTGCCAACCGGCCGCAAACTGGTCTATTCCGGGGAAACTCCCGATGGCCTCGAACGCATCGAGATCACCATGACCGGCGAAACCCGCGTCATCATCGGC
>JAYTCN010000358.1:0-3428 GCA_043736475.1 Paracoccaceae bacterium | reverse complement strand
CCGGGCCGTATCGCACCGCCCGCACGCCTTACATGAAAGCGGTGATGGACGCGCTGTCGCCAAGGCATCCGGCGCAGCGGGTGGTGTTCATGAAAGCGGCGCAGGTCGGTGCCACCGAGGCCGGGAACAACTGGATCGGCTTCTGCATGCACCGCGCGCCGGGGCCGTTCCTCGCCGTGCAGCCGACTGTGGATCTGGCGAAACGCCTGTCACAGCAGCGGATCGATCCGCTGATCGAGGAAAGCCCCGATCTGCGGGCGTTGGTCCTGCCCTCCCGATCGCGGGATGCCGGGAACACGATCCTCGGGAAACGCTTCCCCGGCGGGCAGTTGATCCTGACCGGCGCGAACTCCGCAGTCGTCCTGCGGTCGATGCCCGCGCGCTGGGTGTTTCTCAACGAGGTCGACGCCGATCCGGGCGATGTCGATGGCGAGGGTGATCCGATCGCCCGCGCCGAAGCCCGGACCATCAGCTTTGGCCATCGCAGACAGCCATGCCGCCAGTAGGTCGACGTCAACGGTGATCGGAACGGCCAAACCTTCTGTAGAGCGCTGAAACGCTGCGAAATTCGCCGTGTTCACCCCAACGATGGCCTGGACCGACAGCGACAGCGCTTCTGCGATGAGGTTGCGAAAGCCGCGACCTTCGGCTTCATGTTTGCCAAATTTGTTGATGATCAGGACATCCACGCCCTGGATCATGCGCGCCTCGACCAGCGCCACGGCCTGTTCCAAGGCTGAAGGGTCGAGGCGGCACCCCTTGACCAAAGAAGCCAGCGACTGCGAAATCCGGATCACCGGTCCGTCCGACAGGACGCGCACGTCCTTGTCGCACGGATGGGCCTCGCAACAATCGGTATTGATCTGGACGACGCCGCAGGTACGCAAGCCTTCGCGGACCAGGCGATTCGCAAGCCGGGCGAGGACCAGATCCGTATCGCCGCGACCCTGCGCCATCAGATAGGCAATCTGCATCTTGTTGGCCGTTTCCTTTGACCGTTTCACCCTGCACGGAACGGCAGGAAAACGATGAGATCGCCTTGTTGAACCGCCTCGGTCGAGGCAGGGATCACGATCAGACCACCCGCATCGGCCAGCAAACTCAAGCGCGCGGAGTGAACGGCGTCGCCTGCGGCAATGATCTGTCGCCCCAGATGATCGATGCCGATGATCGTGGCAGGGCGATATTCGCAGCGTTCCGGTTTGTGCTGCAAGGGCTGCCCCGCCACGACCAACGCTCGCTGGGGGGCAGACTTCTCTGCGCCGTCGAGCATCGCCATCAGCGGAAGTCCCGGTACCTGCCAAGTGACACAGGCCGACACCGGATTGCCCGGCAGCCCGAGCCAGAGCACGGCCGCCATACAATCGATCGTCACCGGCTTGCCGGGTTTCATCGCAACCGCGGCCACGGCGAACTCGCCTTGTGCCAGCCGAACAGCAGCCCTGAAGTGCTCTTCGTCGCCGACGGATACCCCCTCGTCGTGACCAGCAAGTCAATTTTTGTGGCCACTCTGGCAATCAGGGCGCTGAGGGTTGGCAGGTCATCCGGGCCATGTTCCAAGGAAACAACATCAGCCCCTGCCGCCCGAATGGCCGCAACCAACGGGCTTGTGTTCGCATCCCAGTTGGCAGCATGGGCCAATGGCGAACCGGGCGGCACAATCTCGTTTCCCGTGGTCAGCAGGGCGACACGCGGGCGTCGCGTAACCGTGACCTTTGCAGTGCCAGTTGCGGCGGCACCGATACCGCCCGGGCCAAGCCTGCGGCCTGCCGGAACGATGATCTTACCCTGTGACGCCACTTCGCCAGCATGGCAGATGTTTTTGCCAATGGCTGGGTACCGTTCAAGGCGGATGCTTCCTTTCAGGCGCGTCACCGATTCCTGCGTCGCCACGGTATCTGCACCATAGGGCAACGGCGCGCCGGTAAAGATGCGCACAGCTTCGCCGGGGCCAGTGTGTTGTGGCGCGCATCGCCCGCAGCAACGCTGTCCTGCACGTCCATGATCCAAGGCCCCCCACCGGGCAGATCGCTGACCCGGATGCATATCCATCCACTGCCGACGTATCGAAAGAGGGCAGCATCGCGCGCGCTTGCACAGGGTCGGCCAGCACCCTGCCCAAAGCACGCTTCAGCGGAACCACCAGATGCTCAGACACCGACACCGCCAGCCGCATTGCCGCCGCCAGAGCCTGATCAACCGACATCAGGTCGGGCTGGATATCTCCGGGATCACATCCGCAGTTTGACCCCTCACTTCGCATCATCACTGTCACTTCATTGCCCTTCATTTTGGAAGGGGAAAGCGACGCCGTCGATGGCGGCCCGTTTGCTGATCACGCCGCCCCAGCGCGGACCATCAGCCGATCCAGCCCGCGACGACACAGCATCCTGTCGCTCAGATGTCGAAGATCGCGGAGAGACAGCCGCCCCCGCGCGATGGGCAGGACAATGGCGGTCTCAACGATAACATGGCGCAATTTGAACGCGGAAAAGGCGGCAAATATGTCGGCCTCCTGCCGTGTGAAGCCCTCGTGAGGGTCCACCACCCGGTTCAGGCCGGTCAGCACCCCCTGTAGGTCAGTCTGGATTTCGGTATGATCAGCACAGAGCCGGTCAAGAGCTGAAACGGTATCATCGTCCGCGAGGCACTTCTGGCGCAGCAAGGGGAACAGATCCTGATTTTCGTCGGCAAGGTGATCCGCCAGCCCTTCGCCAGGAAACCCGCGGATTGCCTCGACCCGGTCAGTGCCGACGGTGTCTGTTTCGACGAGTGCCGTCAGATCGGCACAAATCCGGCACAGGGTCAAATGGTCTGCCGCGAGGAAATCGAGCGGATTGCCGAACGGCAGACCAGTTCGGACAGTCGTTTTTTGGGTCCGGCGTCCAGCAAGTCCGCGCTGTCTCACCGCCCTGTCCCCCTTGCCCTAACCCGCCCGATCAATCGACGCCATGCGAAACCCTTCTCGTCGCGCAATCGCAACCTTGATCACACCGCCGCCAAGGCGGGTCCGGCATCGGTACACTCAGCTTCGACGCGGTGAGCAGGAACGCCATTTTAATCGTGCCAATGCGCTGGATCGTGCTAAGCTTTTGACAGACTGGTGCTCGGACGGGTGGGCATTCGCCTGGTCGGCGCCCAGTTGGACGCCCGTGAGGAGGTTCTGAATGGTCAAACCAGTCAAGACGATCGGAAATCCCCTGTCCTGGACGCTGGACGCGGTGGTCGGCTCGTCGCGCTACGTAAGGGACGCGGCCCACGAGATCCAGGGCGATCACCTGGCGCCGCCGGAAGTGCGGCGCCTGGGCATCGAGGATCTGGGGATCGCACTCCGCAAGGGCGTGCAGGATTTAGCCGTGTTTCGGACCGACGTGATCTTTATCGTCATTTTCTATCCGATCATTGGGCTCTGTCTCGCGGCAATTGCC
>JAYTCN010000357.1:0-3434 GCA_043736475.1 Paracoccaceae bacterium | reverse complement strand
TGCCCACCAGTCAGGCCGTTGACGTTGTTGCCAAGGCACTGGGCATCGCCTGTTACGAAACCCCGACGGGCTGGAAATTTTTCGGCAACTTGCTCGATGCCGGCAAGGCGACGCTGTGCGGCGAGGAAAGCGCGGGCACCGGGTCGGACCATGTGCGCGAGAAAGACGGGCTGTGGGCTGTGCTGCTCTGGCTGAACATCCTTGCGGCCAGAAAAACAAGCGTCGGCGAAATTCTGCAGCAACACTGGGCCAGGTACGGGCGGCATTATTATTCGAGACACGATTACGAGGCCGTCGATGCCACCGTCGCCAGCAAGCTCATGGCCGACCTTCGCGCGCGAATGCCGAAGCTGGTCAATCGACAAGCGGGGCCATTGACGGTTCGCCAGGCCGATGATTTTTCCTATTCCGATCCCGTTGACGGTTCGACCTCGGCAAATCAGGGCATCAGGCTGTTTTTTGATGACAATGCCCGTGCCGTGCTGCGACTTTCGGGGACGGGAACTGAAGGCGCGACGCTGCGCGTCTATCTGGAACGCCAGGAAACTGATTCTCGAAAAACCGCTTCTGATCCGCAGTTGGCGCTTAAAAACGTCATCGAAGCTGTTGAAAAACTGGCTGAAATACGTTTGCGCACCGGTCGCGAGGCACCGGATGTCATTACCTGAAGGTAAACCTGGTTTGCCCGTGGAAACGCTGGTAAATATCAGCATATTGTAGGTTTCGGACGATTGCAGCGCCGATTTGGTGTGCCAAGGTTACGTAAGGTAAGCTAACTTCGGCTTTCCGACACCGGCGACCGTCGCAATCTGCAATAATAATGGCATTCTTGCAGGTTTTATGTTGCCGATGCTGCGTAAATCCAGTATTTCTGCATTCGTTGCGTAAGGAGTACGTACGGATGTCTGGTAATGATGATTGGCGTGATCGGCTGTCGGCAGAGATTCACACAAAGGGTGTGAAGCTGACGCATTTGTCGACCAGCCTGGGATTTCACCGCGACTATGTGTCGAATGTCATCTCGGGGAAAGCCAAACCAAGTGCGGAAAAGTTGAAAGCCATTTGTGACGGGGTGGGCGTGTCGTTTTCATACGTTCTGACCGGGGCGATGCCGTTCGGCGACCAGGAAGGTTTGATGCGCGATCTTGCGGCGTTGCCGGAAGATTCACTCGACGCATTGCGAAATCTGGTGCGGTCGGGGGCTTTCGACCACATCTAGCGGGTCAGCGCCGGTGGCCGAGTGGTCAACGGCGTGTAATTTCGGTGTCACCAGTGTTGGCCAGTCGGCCAGTTCGATCGGTCTGCCAAACTTGGTCAGTCAATTTTCACGTGCACGAATGTGGTTTTAAGGCGTCTCTTTTCACTGTTCGACGGAATGTAAGTGTCAAAGGTGAATGTCCCGCGTCGGGACCAGGAGATGTGGGTTGGAAGCCGAACTTGTCAAGATTGCCAAGCAAAGACTCGCGGCCATTGGTGACCGCGGCTATGGCTTGGCACTGGGAATTGCCAGCGGCGCACCCCGGGGCGGGATGACGACTTACCCGCCGGAATGGCTGGCCGAATACTTCTCCAAAGGCCTGACCGACAAGGACCCCATTCTGAAATGGGCAGCGCTCAGCCATGGTGCGATCAACTGGCGCGATATCCCGCGCGACGCCGTTGGCCAGGCGATGATGGATCTGGCCAAAAGCCATGGCATTGAAAATGGCACCACGGTCGCCTTGGTTCACAATGGCGAAAAAGTCGTGCTGTCGCTGTGCCACAGCAAACCGGAATTGTCCGACGAGGAAATTCGCGAAGCCAGCGCGGCCATGCTGGTTGTCGCCCATATGTCACCGCCAACGACAAAAATAGCGCCACATCAAAAAGAATTGGTGTATCTCCGCAAACTCGCGGAAGGGTTGAATGACCAGGAGGTTGGCGATACTTTGGGAATAACGCTCCGCGCGGTTCGCGAGCGCAAGAAAAAAGTCATAACTGAAATGGGTGCGGCAAATATCACCCATGCAGTTGCTTTGGCAAAGGATGCCGGTTTTGTTTAAGGCAAGTCTTGATCCCGGACTGGATCATCCAAATCTTCTGGTCGTCAGCCCGGCACCGAAGACGCGCTATCATGTCGTCAAGTGGATGGATACGCAGTACGGCGATATGCTGCGCCAGTATCACGAGCTGCGCAAACAGGTTTTCGTCGACAGCCTGCACTGGGAGTTGGCGGTCCACGACGGCATGGAATGGGACCAGTACGATTGTCCGCGCGCGGTCTACATCCTGATCGAGGAAGGCGGTCGCTGTGTGGGCGGGTGCCGGATGATGCGCTGTGATCAGCGGCACAATTCCGGCGGCGTCGAATATTCGTATATGTTGCGTGACGCCCATCTTGGCATGTTGCCCGGATTTCCGCCGGGCGTGATTGAAAATCCACCGACCAGCGCAGACGAATGGGAAATGACCAGGGCGATCTGCGGCCGCAATCCACGGCAGTTCCGCGACCTCTGGTACGCCATGAACGATTTCGTCATTTCGCAAGGCGGTTCCTATTGCACCGTCATCTCGCGTCCGGCCGTCGTCCGTCTGGCCTCGATGTGGGATTTTGAGATCAATCAGATGGGGCCGGTCACTCGAATTGCCGATGCCGATTGGCTGGCGATCCGGTTCAAAAAGAAATAGCGGCCTCGCTGGCAGACGTCGGTCTGCAACGCCACCAAATCATCCCGATCCCGACACAATTTCGCCCCGTTTGAAGCCCAGTTTCAGGCAGGAAATCCAAGACAGGGGCGGTAAGATGCTTAAGTTTGTCAGAAAATCCTATGAACCTGTGACCGGCGACGCAAACCGCATGTTTGCCAGCGCCTATCTCTCGCGCGACGAAGAACTGCGCCGCGCTTATGCCCAGGGACGCGCCGACACGCTTTATGCGCTCGGCATCGACGAAAAAGACCTGCCACAGGCCGACGGCCCGCACGGCTGGGCCGGCTGAACCTTACCATCCAGTCGCCGGGCGCAAGATGGCGCCCGAGCGGCGCTGACCGGAACCAAGGCGCAAGCTTCTGATCACAAATCCCGAATAATGTGCAATTATGCTGATAATTGCGCGTGAAAATGCATTTTCAGTTTGCATCCAGTTCGGTTTTGGCGTATCAGGCACTATGCGACGCGAGTGACCTTTATTGATCCTCGCCACCAACGGAAATCCCCCGACGAATGCCAGGAATTGCCTGCAGTGCGGTTTGTGCCTGCAACAAATGTGCAATATTGCTGTTTTTTTTAATCAAAATTGCATTTTGTTCTGGATTTTCGCGTCGCTTAACGGTAAGGTAATGTCACTGAGTAAAGAGTTCTTCTGAAGCGGGGCGTAACGATTTTTGTGTGACCAAGCGAGATGAAGCGGAGTAGTGGGGGCTGCCTCCGCTTCATCTCTACAATCCAGAAAGCTG
>JAYTCN010000356.1:0-8112 GCA_043736475.1 Paracoccaceae bacterium | reverse complement strand
TATTTTCGCCTGGCCTTCGGTCCGGCCACCACCGATGAGCCGGTTCCGCTGAAGACGCTGCGGACCCTGGGCACAGCGGCGTTCCGTCCACCCAGATTTCGCCTGCAATGGACGCTGGAGCGGGATTTTCTGCCAAGGCGCGAAGCCAAGGCCGTGCTGCTGATCCTGCTGTGCCTCGAGAGCAGCCTGACCTGGGGCGGCGATGTGGGGATAGCGCCAAATTGCATTACCGGCCAAGGCAAGCGGGTGAAAGTCGTTCCGGAGCTTTGGCGACATTTGAACGGTCGGTCAGCAACAGCGAATTTGTTGCCATCACAGGTACAATTTGCTCTGGCCGGCCAGATACTTGGCGAGCTTGGCTGGTCGGTTGTCAGCGAATTTCACCCCAGCGGACTGACGATCACTTTCGGCCAATCAAGCCGGGATCGCTGACAGTCCGTCGGCAAAACGCCGCATGTTTTGCTGATAGGACAATGCCGAGCGCGCCAGTCCGGCAATTTCATCGGCGTCAAGGCGGCGCACAACCTTGGCCGGCGCCCCCAAAACCAGTACGCCATCGGGGATGTCACGGCCTTCGGTAACCAGGGCGCCGGCACCGATCAGGCAATGATTGCCGATTCTTGTCCCGTTCAGAATGACGGCGCCCATGCCAACCAGCGTCGTATTGCCAATGCTGCAGCCATGCAGAATTGCCCGATGCCCGACAGTGCAGTTCGAGCCGATGGCCAAAGCAAAGCCGGTATCGGTGTGCAGAACGCAGAGGTCCTGGATATTGGTGCCGTCGCCGATGCTGATTTGTTCGCCGTCGCCGCGGACGACGGCACCGAACCAGACCGAGCATGCCGTTCCCAGAACGACCTTGCCAATCAGCGCCGCGTTGGGTGCCAGCCAATAGTCGCCGCTGGCAGGCAAGGTTGGCGAAACGCCGTTCAATTGGTACTGCATGGCGGTCAGCTCCTTGCGGTCATCGCCTGCACTTTTTCGCGCAAATCCGGACGACGGACCAGCCGCAGCCGTTCGGCAGCGATGATCGTGGCCAGTTCGCCGGAGCAGCGATCGAGATCGTCATTGATCAAAACGTAATCGTATTCGGCCCAGTGGCTGATTTCCGACCGGCTTTCGGCCATGCGGCGGGAAATTTCGCCGTCGCTGTCCTGGGCCCGTTGGCGCAGGCGCCGTTCCAATTCGGCCAGCGACGGCGGCAGAATGAAGATCGACAGCGCGTCCTGACCCAGCGACGAGGTGCGGATCTGCTGGCCGCCCTGCCAATCAACGTCAAAGATCATGTCCTGACCGGCGGCTATCGCCGCCTCGGCCGGGCCAAGCGGCGATCCGTAAAGGTTGCCAAAGACGCTGGCGTGTTCCAGCATCTGGCCCTGCCCGACCATGTCGAGAAACTGGTCGCGGCTTTTGAAATAATACTCGCGCCCATCCCGTTCGCCGGCGCGCGGCGGGCGCGTGGTTGCCGAAATCGAAAACCGCACCAGGCCGTCATCGGCAAGCAACCGCTGCGACAGCGTCGATTTCCCGGCACCCGATGGCGACGACAGGATGATCAGCAGCCCGCGACGTTCAGCCATTCGTCCTATTCCACATTCTGCACCTGCTCGCGCGCCTGGTCGATCACCACTTTCAGGTCGAGCCCGATGGTTGTCAGCTCGGACGAGGCGGCCTTGGCGCACAGGGTATTGGTTTCGCGATTGAACTCTTGCATCAGGAAATCAAGTTTGCGGCCAATCGGGCCGCCGGTCTGCAGCATATCGCGGGCGGCTTTGGCATGCACGGTCAGACGGTCAAGCTCTTCGCTGACGTCGGATTTAACCGCCAGCAGCGCCAATTCCTGGGCCAGGCGGGCTTCGTCGGGCAGGTTGGCGGCGCCGACCAGCACCGCCACGCGCTGACGCAGCGTATCCTGGCTGCGGGCGGCACGGGCCTCCAATGTCGCCGACGCCCTGCTGACCAGGGCGGCGATCTGGTCGATTTGCGCCGCAATAACCCCGGCTATCGCCTGGCCTTCGCGCCGCCGCATGGCGTTGAATTCGGCCATCAACCCGTGAATTTCAGCCTGGATTGCCGCATGCGAAGGATCGTCCTCGGCATTTTCGGCGATTTCGAGGACACCGCGCAGGGTCAGCAATTCGGCGGCATTGGTCGGGCCGAGGTCGAGCCCCGCTTGCATCGCCGCCGCTTCCGCCCGGCGCACTGCGACGATTGCCGCTGCCAATCCGGCTTCGCTGACCTCGGCGACGCCGGCAGCCGCCGTGCGGACAACCTTGAGCGCGACGTTGATCGCGCCGCGTTGCAGTTGGTTGCGCGCCGCCAGCCGAATGACCGGGTCGAGGCCTTCGTAGCCATCGGGCAGCCGGATACGCAGGTCGAACCCCTTGCTGTTGACCCCGCGGATTTCCCACACCCATGCCAACACATCGGACGATCCGCGCTTTTCGGCAAAGCCGGTCATCGAAACAAGCGACATGGCGGCACCTTTTTGGTTTGCTTCAACCCCTTGGCACGGGTCGGTTAACCAATCAACCATCCGGACAAGATTTCAACACCAACGGCGGTAAATAGGCTAAAATTGTGCGGCCAACGTTAACGATTTGCTAACGAAGGTGGTTTTAAGGTTAACGGCAAGTTGCGGGGGCAATGCTGTGATGGAAAACCCTGTGCTGAGGAAAATCAGCGACTATTGGGACGGGTTGCGCGCCGGAAGGCTGGCACCAAACCGATCGGAAATTGATCCCAGGCAGCTGGAATTCGCCATCGAGTCGGTGTTCATTCTGGAAAAACACTCGGAGCTTGATGTGCGGTTCCGGTTTTCCGGTCGTCGTGTCATCGACTTGATCGGGCGGGAAACCCGGGGACTGGCGGCACATATGCTGGTCGCCGGCAACAACCGGCCGCTGTTCGACGTGATCGTCAACAAGGTACTGGCGCTGCCGGGCCGGGCCGATCTGACGCTGTGCGCGGCGGATTCGCCTGCTCGCAGTCGCGAAGCGCGGCTGATGCTGCTGCCGCTTTATGCGGAAGATGGTGCAATGACCCGGGTGCTGGGCTGCTTGCAGGCCAATGCCCTGCACCTCGATTGCCGCGCCGAGTTTTGCATCACCGACTATCGGCTCGACGAATTGGTCGCCGGCAAGTCGGGTTCAGCCGGGGTGCCGATGCCGGGATTCCAGCAGGAGGCAGCCGTATTCGAAGCCCAGTCCAGGCCGGCACTGGTGCAGGATATCGGCCCCGCGTTGCGGTTTCGGCCCTGGGGCAAGCCAGTGGTTCGGCCGACGCTGAAACTGGTCAAATCACCGGGTCAAAGCGACCATTGACCGGAACGCTGGCGGCAATAGCCCTGAAAAGCCAGCAAGGCCGTCAGATCGGAATGATCCAGGACCGCGCCTGCCGCCGCCCGCAACGCCGGTTTTGCCTTATAAGCGACGCCAAGGCCGGCCTCGGTCAACATGGCCAGATCGTTGGCACCGTCACCAACGGCAATCGTCTGGCCGGCGACAAGGCCGAGCTGGTTGCGCAGGGCGATCAGCACGTCGCGTTTGGCCTGCTGGCCAAGAATCGGCAGCGCAACCTTGCCGGTCAACCTGCCCTCGGCTGTCGCCAGAACATTGGCCCGGTTGAGGGCAAATCCGGTCAGAGTCGCGACCTTGGCGGTGAAGAAGGTGAAGCCACCCGAAACCAGCGCGGTGAAAGCCCCGTTGCGGTTCATGGTCTGCACCAATTCGGCGGCCCCGGGGTTCAGGCGGACGCGCTGTTCGAAACAGGTCTCCAGCACAGCGACCGGCAGACCGGCCAGCAGGGCCACGCGTTCGTTCAGGGCGGATTCAAAATCGAGTTCGCCGCGCATCGCCCGTTCGGTGATCTGCGCCACATCGGGTTTCTCCCCGGCAAAATCCGCCAGTTCGTCGATGCATTCGACCGAGATGATGGTCGAATCCATATCGGCAACCAGCAACATCTTTTGCCGGTGCCGGGCGGCGATCACGTTGGCATCGACGCCGTCGACCTGCGGTCTGCGGTGGTCGTCCGGCCCGGTGAAGGGGATTTCGACGGCGGTGTCGGCCAGCCGCCGGGCTGGTCCGGCGGTGGCGGGCAACTGCGCGGCGGCGCGGCGGACGAGGTCGTCGGCAACGCCGGTCGCATTGGTCACTACCAGATACCGGGTCTGCATCGGTTCCTCAAAACAGGGCCCGGAATTGCGCCGGACGCTTGCGGGTGGTCGGCCGGTCACATCGCCTTGCGGCGCGCCTCGACCCGGATATGCAGTTCCTCGGCCACCAGAAACGCCAGCTCCAGCGACTGGTCGGCGTTCAATCGCGGATCGCAGGCGGTGTGATAGCGGTCGTGCAGGTCGCCGTCGCTGACCGCGCGCAAGCCGCCGGTGCATTCGGTGACATCCTTGCCGGTCATCTCGAAATGGACGCCGCCCGGAATGGTGCCCTCGGCCTTGTGGATCTGGAAGAACTCGCGCACCTCGCGCAAGATCCGCTCGAACGGCCGGGTCTTGTAGCCGCTGTCGGATTTGATCGTGTTGCCATGCATCGGGTCGCAGGACCACAGAACCTTGCGCCCCTCGCGTTCAATCGCCTGAATCAGTTTCGGCAGATGGTCGCCGACCTTGCCGGCGCCAAAACGGTTGATCAGGGTCAGGCGGCCCGGCTCGTTGGTCGGGTTGATCAGATCGCACAATTTCAGCAGGTCGCCGGTGCCAAGCGACGGACCGCATTTCAGGCCGATCGGGTTTTGCACCCCGCGGCAGAAATCGACATGCGCCCCATCGGGCTGCCGGGTGCGGTCGCCGATCCAGATCATGTGACCAGAACCGGCGATCGGCAGGCCGGTGGTCGAATCGATCCGGCACAAGGCCTCCTCGTATTCCAGCAGCAGGGCCTCGTGGCTGGTGTAAAAATCGACCCGGTGCAGGGTTTCGGTGTTTGCCGAGGAAACCCCGGCCGCCTTCATGAAATCGAGCGCCTCGCCGATCCGATTGGCCAGTTTCTCATATTTTTCGTGACCGCCCGCATCACGCGCGAAGCCCAGCGTCCAGGCATGCACCCGCTCGATATCGGCAAACCCGCCCTGGCTGAAAGCCCGGATCAGGTTCAGCGACGCCGCCGACTGGGTATAGGCCTGCAACATCCGTTGCGGATCGGGGATGCGCGCTGCCGCCGTGAAGGCGATATCGTTGATGATATCGCCGCGATAGGATGGCAGAGCGACGCCGTCGATGGTCTCGGTCGCGCCGGAACGCGGCTTGGCGAACTGGCCCGCCACCCGGCCAAGCTTGATCACCGGGACTTTGGCGCCAAAGGTCAGCACCACCGCCATCTGCAGCATGACCTTGTAGGTGTCGCGGATCAGGTCGGCGGAGAATTCCTCGAAGCTTTCGGCGCAGTCGCCGCCCTGCAGCAGGAAGGCCCGGCCCTCGGATGCGTCACCGAGGGCCTTTTTCAACCGGCGCGCCTCGCCGGCGAACACCAGCGGCGGATAGGACGAGAGTCGTTTTTCGACCTCGGCCAGTGCCCTGGAATCCGGATAATCCGGCATCTGAATCCGGGCCTTGCCGCGCCAGTCAGATTTTTTCCACGCCGTCGTCATTGTCCCGGTCCTTCAAATGCGGTGTGAAGCGCCCTTATAAATCAGGGGCAAAAGATTGACCATAGGCGAAGCATCGCGCCTTCGCCCTTGACCCCGCGGCCAGCGGGCTTCATCTATGGCGCGGCGGGCTATCCCAAATTGTGAAATCATATGGCGCAAATTCGCGACACCAAGGCCGAGCGTTTCATCTTTCTGCTGCTGAACGATTTTTCGATGATCGCCTTCGCCAGCGCCATCGAACCGATCCGGCTTGCCAATCATGTTGCCGGCAAAAAGTTGTACGACTGGCGACTGGTCGCCGAATCCGGTGTCGAAGTCCGCTGCTCGAACGGGGCGCGGCTGAAAGTCGACATGGGGCTTGATGATATCTTGCGCGACGACACGGTCATGGTCTGCGGTGGCATCAACATCAAGGCGAACACCACCAAGCCGGTCCTGACCTGGCTGCGCCGGGAATCGCGCAAAGGCATGGCGATCGGCGGCCTGTGCACCGCATCCTATACGGTGGCGAAAGCCGGATTGTTCGATGGCAGGCGCTGCACGATCCATTGGGAAAACCGCGATTCCTTTCAGGAAGAATTCGCGAATGTCGAATTGAGCCAGGCGGTCTTTGTTGTCGACAAGAACCGGTATTCCTCAGCGGGCGGCACCTCGTCAGCGGATTTGATGCTCAAACTGATCTCGGCGCGCTTTGGCACCGAATTGTCGAACCATGTCGCCGATGAGATGATCTATACCTCGATCAGAACGGATCGTGACGAGCAGCGGCTGTCGATCCCGACCCGTATCGGGGTCCGGCATCCGAAATTGTCGAAAGTCATCTACATGATGGAAACCAATATCGAAGAACCGGTCTCGCCCTCGATCCTTGCCTCGGACGTCGGCATGTCGACGCGCCAGCTGGAGCGCTTGTTCCGACGCTATCTGAACCGCTCTCCCAAGCGCTATTACATGGAACTGCGCCTGCAAAAAGCGCGCAATCTGCTGATGCAGACCGATATGTCGGTCATCAACGTCGCCCTGGCCTGCGGGTTTTCGTCGCCGTCGCATTTTTCGAAATGCTACCGGTCGCATTTTGACACCACACCCTATCGCGAACGCGGGTCGCAAGGACTGCCGCACGAGATGATGATCGCCTGATCACGGCAGGGGCGTGATCCGGTAAGCGGCCCCCTCGCCGACCGACAGGAACCAGATGCTGCCGTCGGGCGCTTCGCGAATGTCGCGAATTCGGGCATAGTCATCCTGAAAAAGCCGCTCGGATTCCGCCAGCGTGCCATCGGTGGTTTCGAGGCGCGAGATCATGTCGAATTTGAGCGAGCCGACAAAAATGTCGCCTGACCAGTCCTCGAACAACCTGCCCGAATAAATCATCATGCCGGAGGGCGCGATCGACGGATCCCAATAGAATTCCGGCTGTTCCATGCCAGGCGCACGGGTGCCGACGCCGATGCTGTTGCCATCATAGTTCAAACCATAGGTGATGACCGGCCAGCCATAGTTCTTGCCTGCCTGCGGCCGGTTGATTTCGTCACCGCCCTTTGCCCCATGCTCGACCGTCCACAAGGTTCCGTCGCCATCCAGCGCCGCGCCCTGCGGATTGCGATGCCCCAATGACCAGACTTCGGGGACCGGTCCCTGCGGAAACGGGTTGTCGCCTGGCACGGTACCGTCGCGATTGACCCGGATGACCTTGCCGTTGTGAACCTCCGGCGACTGCGCCAGATCGCCTTCGCCGCGGTCGCCGATGGTCAGCATCAGCGTTCCATCGCTGGCCTCGACCACCCTGCCGCCAAAATGAACCGCTGACTCGCTGGCGGTATTTTGCCGAAAGATGACCCGCCAACCGGAAAGCGCCGCCGTCGCCTCATCGAACCTGGCGCTGGCGAGGGCGGTTCCGCTGCCGCCCGGCCGGGGTTCGGCAAAGGTCAGGAACACGTCGCCTGTCGTGGTGAAATCGCGGGCCAGCACGATATCGAACAAGCCGCCCTGGCCTTTGGCAAAGACCGCCGGCACGCCATCGACGGGCGTCGCTGATTCGTCGGCGCGGATCAGCAACAGCCGACCGTCGCGTTCGGTAATCAGCAGGCTGCCCGTTGGCAGGAAGGCAATCGACCACGGCTCGTCGAGTCCGGCCACCATTTGCTCGACGGTGACGTTCCCGTGCAAAGTCTCGCGAACCTCGGCAAGGGCCGGGCCGAATATAGCGCCGAAAAGCGCGGTCAGCACAGCAAGTGGGCGCATGTTTCCCTCGCGCGAAGCCGCCCGAACGGCTGCCCTGGAAAACCATAGACGCAAGATCGGGCAACCGGCCACAATTTGCCGTTACCCAATGGCGCAATAAGTTTGAAAAATGGCATGAAACACATTCCCGACTGAAATCTGCCACAATTCGGCACGATTTGCGTCGGAATAGGATATACGGTCCAACTGTTGTTTTGATCTGAACGCGGACCTCGCCGTCCGGTTTCAGTTCATTTTCGCACAGACAGCTTTCTGGATTGTAGA
>JAYTCN010000355.1:0-3458 GCA_043736475.1 Paracoccaceae bacterium | reverse complement strand
CCGGAAATTTGAACGGTTTGGCGACGTAATCATTCGCCCCGGCGTCCAGACCCAGAATGGTGTCGGCGTCGGTTACATGGCCGGTCAGCATGATCACCGGACATTTCAGCCCCTGCTTGCGCAACAACCGGCACAATTCACGGCCGTCCATATCGGGCAGGCCAACGTCGAGGATGACCAGATCAAAGAGCGATTCCTTGGCCCGAACCAAACCATCGGCGCCGGTTCCGGCCTCGAAGACGTCGTATTCCTCGGTCAGAACCAATTGATCGGCCAAAGCTTCGCGCAGATCGGCGTCGTCATCGATCATCAGGATTTTCTTGAGATTGCTCATTTTCGGTGTCTCCCTCGTCTTCGTGACCAAACTTGTTGCTGAACTAACGTTTATGCAAGCCAAACGGATTGCCGCCTCACACGAGCGTGTCGGATCACCGGGATTTGTTTCAGTATTCGACTCCGCCACCCATTTAACGGTAACAAACTGAAACGTATTTTTTCGGAATCGCCCATGTCGCTGAAGCCAAACCGCGCGGAACGCATCGCCAAGGCACGGGGTGAATTGCGCATCGGGCTGCCGGTTTTGCTTGTGGATGGCGACTTTTCGGCGCTGGTTCTGGCGGCGGAAGAAGTAACCGGCACTCACTTGTCAGACCTTTGTGAAATGGCTCTTTCGCCCGTGCTCGCGATTACCGCGCGCCGTGCTGAAACGCTGAAAGCCCGCGCCTATGATGGCGATTTGGCCCGGATCGTGCTGCCAAAAGACGCGGATTCGGCGTGGATTCTGGCGGTGATCAATCCGGCAACTGACCTCGACTTTCCAATGAAAGGCCCGTTCGCCACGCTGCGCGAAGGTTCCGCCGCGATTCACCGCGCGGCGATAAGTCTTTGTAAACAAGCGCATTTACTGCCAGCTGCATTGGTTGCAGAGATTACCCGATCGCAGTTGGACACGTTACAGCGCGACGGTCTGACCAAGTTAGAACGAGCTGACCTGGTGCCCTCGGACAATCTGCCCGAAATCCACGAAATCTCGCATGCAAGGGTTCCGTTGCAGGTTGCTGAACAGTCCCAGGTCCGCATCTATCGCCCCGAGGATGGTGGCGAAGAGCATTACGCCGTCATCATCGGCACGCCCGACCGTTCCAAACCGGTGCTGTGCCGCCTGCATTCGGCCTGTTTCACCGGCGATGTGCTTGGCTCGCTCAAATGCGATTGCGGAGCGCAACTGCAGGCAGCGATGCGGCAGATCAGCGCCGAGGGTTCCGGCGTTCTGCTTTATCTCAACCAAGAGGGACGCGGCATTGGATTGGCCAATAAAATGCGGGCTTATTCCCTGCAAGATCAGGGGTTTGACACAGTTGAGGCCAACCACCGGCTGGGGTTTGAAGATGACGAACGCGATTTTCGCATTGGCGCCCAAATCCTGCGGAAGCTGGGATTTTCCAGCGTCAGGTTGTTGACCAATAACCCGGCCAAGGTCGAGCGGATGAATTCCTGCGGGATGAAAGTGGTCGAGCGGGTGCCGTTGCGGGTGGGAAAAACCGCGCAAAATGCCGGCTATTTAGCCACCAAAACCACGAAAAGCGGCCATATTCTGTGATCCCGCGCCGCTCCGATTTGCTGATAAATCGCTGGTCGGCACGGTTCCAGGGCCGGGCGATGCCCTGCGCCGTCGGGCGCAATGGTATCGGACTCAAGCAACGCGAGGGCGACCGGATTACCCCGTTTGGAACGTTCCAAATCGAGTGGGTCTGGCTGAGACCCGACCGGATTTCGCGGCACCTGCCGCTGCAAACCTGTCCAACCGGCCTGTGCGACCACTGGTGCGAAGACCCGGCGTCGCCCGATTACAACCAACCCGTCCTGTCCCCGCACGCCTTTTCCACCGAAAAACTGCGGCGTTCCGAACCGCTTTATGATGTCGTTGCCGTGCTGGACTTTAACCGTCATCCGGTGATTCCCGGCATGGGCAGCGCGATATTCCTGCATCTTTGGCGCAAGCCCAGACATCCGACGGCGGGCTGCATCGCCTTCGCGCGCCGGGATTTGTTGTGGATTTTGCAGCGCTGGACGCCGCATTCCCGGGTGATTATTCGCTGACGACCCGTTCGCCAAAAATCGCCGAGCCAATCCGGACATGGGTTGCGCCATGCACGATCGCCAGCTCAAAATCCGCGCTCATCCCCATCGAAAGGCCGGTCAGGCCGTTGCGTTCGGCCATGCTCCGCAGCATGGCAAAATGCGGGGCAGGGTCGGCATCGACGGGCGGGATCACCATCAAGCCGCTGATCGGCAGGCCATAGACCGCACGACAGGCCTGGACAAACCGATCCAATTCGCCAGGAAAGACCCCGGCCTTTTGCGGTTCTTCGCCGGTGTTCACTTGAATGAACAGATCCGGGCACGAACCCCGCATTTGCACTTCGACAGCCAGCATCCGCGCCAGCTTTTCCCGATCAAGCGAATGAATGGCTTGGAACAGGTCAAGCGCCGCTTTCAGCTTGTTGGTCTGCAAGGGGCCGATCAGATGGACTTGCACTCCCGGAAAATGTTCACGAAACGCAGGCCATTTCCCGGCGGCTTCTTGCACCCGGTTTTCACCAAACAACCGATGCCCTTCGGCCAAAACCGCCTCGACACGCTCCCGTGGCTGCAGTTTGGAAACGGCAATAAGGTGCACCGCATCGGCTGATCGCCCGGCGGTTACCGCCGCTTGACGAATGCGAGTTCGAATATCAACCAGCGGCATTTCCCGATCCCACAAAAGGAAAGGGCGGACCGTTTGGCCCGCCCTTCTTGATTGACCGTTCGTTCTGAAAGATCAGAATTTCACGTTGATGTAGGCCGATGTGCCCTGTTTGAACTCGCGACCGAAAGCTTCGTGCTGTTCGGCGTACGAGACCGTCAGGGTCGCGTCGTTGCCGAGGTCGATGTCAGTACCAACGTAGAAGCCGTCGCCGGTGTTGGTCGCTGCATCGAACGAGTCGGTCGAGAAACCGGCGAAGATCGTGACCGGGTCCATCGCGTATTCAGCCGTAACGCGGATACGGTCGTTGGGGCCACCACCTAGTGGGGCCGGGTCTTCTGCCGAGTCGTAGGCGAGTTTCACCGTGATCGGGTCCATCGTGTAGCCAACCCAGGCACCGTAGTTGTCGCTCGAAAGACCAAGTGTGTCATTCATGGTGTAATAGGCAGCAACATCGATGCCATTGCCCAGGTCGTATTTGACCAGAACGCCGGTTGACGTGTCCAGGCCTTGTTCGATGTAGGCCAGACTGATGGTCGCGCCACCAAAGGTGGTTTCAACGCCAAGACCCAGCGTATCATCAAGTATACCAGCGCCAGGAACACCGAAGTCGTCAAACGTGGCTTCTTCGTAGCCGAGGCCGAATTTGAACGACCCGACCGCGCCGCTTACGCCGACCGACAAACCATTCAGAACGCTGCCTGCACCGCCA
>JAYTCN010000354.1:0-3466 GCA_043736475.1 Paracoccaceae bacterium | reverse complement strand
ATGGTCACACAGTCCGTCAGGTTCGTTTGGCGGGCATGGACTTAATATTGCGACCCAAAGTAAGCATTTGCCAAAGCACTCGCCTTCGGAACGGGCGTACAGGGCTGGGGGTCGAGGGCGGTGAACGCAGACGAACTGACGGCGTTAATAAGGCTCAAAAATCGGAAATTCTGGGCAAAAGGCACCATTCTTGGCCAGATAAGATCCGAATTGCGCGGACTTGAGGCGCAAAAAATTCGGTTGACGTTGGCGGAAAGTTCCGAAGTTCGAGCGGCCCACGACGTTATCCTGGTTCGCGAACCCGGCAAATACAGAATTCTGGTGTCGGATGTCTTTGAGCATCCTGCGGTCTTTCATTTGATCAAGGACAAGATCGCCGCCTATGTCAATTGGCTGCACGCAAGTGACGCATCGGTGGAAGGATTTACCGGCAGCGCATCGGACGGGGACAAATATACCCGTGCAAAGTTTTCTTTCAGTTCCAACGTTCCTGACGTCGTTCCGTTGCCAGATTCACATTTTCTCCAACAACGGGGTTATGCGATATTTGATGAGGCGGCGGCGCAGTACGGATTGCCATGGCGGGATCGCGGGTCGGAAATTATTTGGCGCGGTTCGGTCACCGGCAACGGTCATTTCAGCGTGGCGCCGCAGTTTTCAAACGATCCGTCTGTGGTGCAAAGGTTGCGATTTGCCGCCGTTGCCGCAGCAAATTCAATTGATTTCAAATTCGTCGTGCCGCGAAATGACCCGCAATACCATGCTTTGGCCAACGCGGGCTGGCTCGGCGCTGCCGCGAATGCATCGAATTGGGCGACGCTCAAAATCGCGGTCGATATTGATGGCTATTCGAACGCCTGGAGCAATTTCCTGACGCGCCTGAAACTTGGGTGTTGCGTGCTGAAAGTCGACAGCCAGTTCGGGTATCGGCAATGGTATTATGACCGGATCAAACCATTCGAGCACTTTGTGCCGGTCAGGTCTGACTTGTCAGATTTGGCGGAAAAGGTTGCGTGGCTGCGTCAGCATGATAAAGACGCACAAGAGATTGCGTCGGCTGGACAAGAGTTCGCTAGGTCTATGACGTTTGCCTCCGAAACCGGCATCGCCGCTGGTTTGATCAATGAGAATTGGAATCGCTGATGTCTTACTACGCGGGCAAGAATGTTTTGGTACCGGGCGGGGCGGGATTCATTGGCACCCATCTGGTTGCGGAATTGCTTGCCGCTGGTGCCCGCGTCACGGTTGTTGATGATCTTTCGACGGGCAGCTTGGCCAACGTGAACCGATTTGCCCGAAACAAGGCATTCAAATTCATCGAGCGGGACATCGTCAGATATTTCAATGCGCCTGCCGACGTCGTTTTCAATCTGGCGTGTCCGGCATCGCCGGTTCACTATCAACGCGACCCGATCCAGACCTGGCGCAGCTCGGTTTTGGGCGTGAACAACTTGCTTGAGCTTTGCCTCGACAGTGGTGCCAGATTGATTCAGGCATCAACAAGCGAAATTTACGGCGACCCGTTAATTCATCCGCAGCGGGAAGATTATTGGGGCAACGTCAACCCGAACGGACCACGATCTTGCTATGACGAGGGCAAGCGCGCGGCGGAAACCTTGATCCTGGATTTTCACCGCAAATTGGGCGTAGATGTCCGGATTGCCCGCATTTTCAACACTTACGGACCCTTGATGGCCGTCGGCGACGGGCGGGTGGTTTCCAATCTTGTTGTCCAGGCGCTGGAAAACCGGGATCTGACGATTTACGGCGATGGCCAACAGACTCGCAGTTTCTGTTTTGTCTCCGACATGGTGAAGGGCCTGCTGCGCCTCGGCGAAGTCGCCGAGGCGGCGGGGCAGGTGGTGAATTTGGGAAATCCATTCGAAGTGTCGATGAACGACCTGGCGCAGCACATATTGCGACAATCGGAGTCTGGTAGCAGTTTGGTGCGCCTGTGCTTGCCGCAAGACGATCCTGTGCGCCGTTTGCCGGATATTGGCAAAGCCCGTTCGTTGTTGGGTTGGCAGCCGGAAATCAGCCTCGAAAACGGGCTTGCCGAAACGATTGCTTATTTCAGTTCGATCGTTCAATCCGCAGCTTATCCGCTTGACGCCCTTTCGGCGCGTGCCTAAAACGCGACCACGTTGACGGGCTTGCCTGTCGATGTTGCACGAAGGGCAGGGCGGTTGTAGCTCAGTCGGTTAGAGTGCCGGCCTGTCACGCCGGAGGTCGCGGGTTCGAGCCCCGTCAACCGCGCCACTGCCCTTGCATTTGAGGCGTATTGGGCACGCCCAAAATCTGACACATTCACGTCGTATTCACGTTCACAACGAGTATTTCTGCCGGCTGTGGGGCGCGGTGGACCATGCAAAGGGTAAAGCATGCGGTTCCGGACGCTCCACAAGTACCTGCTGATATTTTTCATCATGATTCTGACGTCGTTATCCTTCATGGGTTTCGCCGCTGCACCGGCAAACGCGATGCTGGTGGGAACGAATGGCGTTCAGGGTGCGGCAATTATCAACGCGCCCGCTGACGTGACGTTGCAAGGCGCGACGAACAGGACAATTCAAGCATTCAACGAAGCCGCCGGCGTGATTTTGGGACACGATCTCGCCGTGGACGGAGGGAGGATCGCGGCCGGTCGGGGCGTCGACAGCCACATGATCTTTCTGAACACGCCTGAGGGTATTTCAGCCTCAGGCGGATTTTCGCGCCTGGGCTTGATCACTTTCAGCTTCAGCCGGGCCATTCTGGGGGTCATGTCAGATTCGCGAGGCCTGCTGGAAATCGCCTCCAGCTATGTGCCGGGAACTTTGAGCCATTATCTGGGTGCAGGCGACACGTTATATCCGACGCTCTGGAACTATTCGCGCGGGATGGAACGGACCGACCGCTACGAAGTGAACGGCAAGACGATATTGCTGCGAATGGGCGTTACGTCGCCCGGAGACTGGATCCGCGTTGTAACAGTCGCACCCGTACCTTTGCCTGCCAGCGTGTGGATGATGATCATTGCCCTCGGAATCATGGGTTGCAGCAGGGTCAGGCGTCGGGAAGAGGCCGCTGTACGCGTCTAGTTGCGCGCCAGTTTCAATAACACATCCTCGGCGCTGATCGTTCCCATAACCCCGGAAGGGCCGATTACCGTCAGGCGAGTGTTCGGCGATTTGGCAAAGACCGGAATCAATTTGGTTACCGCCACATCATGGGCAACGTCGGGACCCGAAGCGGCGCTTCCCGGTTGCATCGCATCAATGGCCCGCATGACCGGCAGTGGATTGAGGTGGGCGACAAATTCGGCAACGTAATCGTTCGACGGCTTGAGGACGATGTCTTCGGGTGTGCCATGCTGGACGATCCGGCCGCCTTCCATGATGGCGATGTGGTCACCTATTTTGACCGCTTCCTCCAGATCGTGGCTGACAAACAGGATTGTCCGTTTGACGCTGGCTTGAAGTTCCAG
>JAYTCN010000353.1:0-8148 GCA_043736475.1 Paracoccaceae bacterium | reverse complement strand
GTCGGTCGAGCGGAAAAACCCGCTGGCAGCAGCCCGGGCTTTCCAGGCCGCGTTTCCAAAGTCGGCGACCGGATATCGACTCGTCATCAAGTCGACTTGCCTGAAAAAACCGCACTGGGGTGACCCCAACCGGCAAATGCAAAGTTTGCGGGCAATGTCCGCGCGCGACCGGCGGATTGTGTTGATCGAGCGGGACTGGTCATTTCAGCGATTGTTGGGTCTGGTGGCGGCCTGCGACGCGCTTGTGTCGCCGCACCGCGCCGAAGGGTTTGGCTACATGCCAGCCTACGCATTGAAACTCGGGCGTCCGGTCATCGCCACCGACTATTCCGGTTCTCAGCAGTATCTGGATGCGGAATCAGGCTATCCGGTTGCAAACAAACTGGTTCCTGTCCCCGACAACCTGTCCGGGCTTGCGGCGCACGGCGCCCAATGGGCCGAGCCCGACCACGATCATCTGGTCGAGACACTGCGGTTCGTCGCGACCAACAAGGCATCGGCCGCCGGTCGCGCCGCCGCCGGTCGCCACCGGATCGAAACAATATTTTCGCGTTCCGCCCAGGGCCGGCGCTACCTTTCCCGATTTTTGGAACTGGACCTTTTGACGGATGCCAGACTGCTGCAGCCGTCGGCACTTGACCAGATGTTCACCAATTGTTCATAATTGGGCATGGAACTTGTCCTTGCGTCCGGCCAGCTCATCGCCCGTGGCGTCTGCCGCCACCTGCGCAGCCGCGATTTCGTGCCGATGGTCGAGTTCGTCCCGGCGCGCGGCCTGCGCGTCGATGTCATTGCCCTTGGTCCCAAGGGGGAGATCTGGATCGTCGAGTGCAAGTCCAGCCGTGCCGATTTCATGGCCGACAGCAAATGGCGGGGCTACCTGCCCTATTGCGACCGCTTCTTCTGGGCCGTCGACGCTTCGTTTCCGCTGGAACTCTTGCCCGACGAAACCGGCCTTATCCTTGCCGATGCCTACGATGCAGAGATCCAGCGCTTCGGCCCGGAAACCAAACTCGCCGGCGCCACCCGCAAGAAATTGACCCGGAAATTCGCCCGCAACGCCGCCGACCGATTGCGAATTTTCACCGACCCCGGTCCGGCGCAGGTCCTTGCGGCCCGGCAGTCCGACAGTGAATGATCAGCGCCTTTTCTTGCCCATTGCCCGCGCCCGCGCTGCAGCCGCCCGCAATTCCTCGGCAATCTCTTCCGCCTCTTCGGGCTCAAAATCCAGCGGCAGCTCCAGGTTGTCTGTCGCGACATAAAGCCGCACCATGCCCTGATCGGTCGGGCCGATCTGCAGGTTGGCCGCCACGTTGCTTTCCTTGTTGATGCTCATCCCCGCCCTCCAGACCGGTGCCGGCATTTTTCGGCACAAAGCCGCCAGATCCGAATGTCACACTCACCGGCGAAGTCAAGCGCCCTGGCCGGAAGGGCGAAGGTGAGTCTGTGCCTTTTTGCGCACACGACATAATCTTGCGATCTGATGCGCTTCCGCAACTATTTCTTGCGTCACTCCTTGGCTGCATAGGGTGATTCGCGGCGGAAAGTAAATAAATCGTGAGTTTCAGTCGAAATTGCTTGACTAGGCGGATTTCCGCGCATGACAATCCGGCTTGGTCGACCTGATCGGCCTCGTGACTGCAAAAACGAAAGGAGTCGAGCATGTTCGACAATGTAAGAAACGTGATCAGAAACCTGACCGAAATCGGTATCGGGCTTCTGGCGCTTGCGATCGTTGCGTCCTTGTTGGTCGGTCCGGCCAACATGGCGTTCCTGGGTGATGTCGTCGGCAATGTCACCAGCCTCGTCAGCACGCTGGGCGCAGCGGGCCTTGCCGGCCTGATCTCGCTGGGCGTCGTTCTCTGGCTGATCGACAAGCGCTGAACTTAACCTGTCCACCCCCGGCGGCAAGGTCACGAAATGGCTACGATCCTGCGCTATCTCGCGACGGTCAAACAGATGTTTGTCACCGTATCCGAAACGGGCTTCGCGCTCGTCGGACTGATCGTCCTGCTCTACCTGCTGCTGGGGGCGGATGCCGGGCCCTATGTGACTTCGGTCATCGCCAACCTGTCGCTGCTGATCGACGCTGTCGGCCAGCAGACCCTGATCGCCATTGCCATTATCTACGCCATATTGCAGGCGCTGAAACGGCGGGGGTAGGTCCGCATAGATTTTCCGGTTGACCCAGTCGGACAAAAATCCTAGTCGGACGCGCGAGTGCCGACGTAGCTCAGTTGGTTAGAGCACCAGATTGTGGATCTGGGGGTCCCCCGTTCAAGCCGGGGCGTCGGTACCATAAACCGGGGCAAGTCGCGCCATGCCGCGCAGACTACCTCCAGATCCGGGCAGATCCCTCCCTGAACCCGGGGGGCTGGCAGGTTCCAACGGGGATAAAATGAACAAGATTCTGAACCATCTGCCGACTGCCGAACTGCAGGCGCTCGATGCCGCGCATCACCTGCATCCGTTCACCGATACGGCAGCGCTGAACAAGAAAGGCGCGCGCATCATCGTCAAGGCGGAAGGCGTCTATATCACCGATTCGAACGGCAACCGCCTGCTCGACGGCATGGCCGGGCTGTGGTGCATGAATATCGGCTACGGCCGCCGCGAACTGGCCGACGTGGCGCATGCGCAGATGCTGCAGCTGCCGTTTTACAACACGTTTTTCCAGACCAGCCATCCACCGGTCATCGGCCTGGCCGCCAAACTGGCCCAGCTGATGCCCGGCGACTTGAATCGGGTGTTTTTCGCCGGCTCGGGCTCGGAAGCCAATGACACCAACATCCGCTTTGTCCGCTATTACTGGACATCGACGGGCAAGCCGACCAAACACGGCATCATCGGGCGCCGCAACGGCTATCACGGCTCGACCATGGGCGGGGCCAGCCTTGGCGGCATGACCTACATGCACGCCCAGGGCGACCTGCCGATCCCCGGCATCAGCCATATCGGCCAGCCGCACTGGTGGGCCGAAGGCGGCGATCTGGCACCCGAGGAATTCGGCCTCCTGCGGGCCCGCGAACTGGAAGCCGAGATCGACCGCCTCGGCGAGGACAATGTCGGCGCGTTCATCGCCGAACCGGTGCAGGGTGCCGGCGGCGTCATCATCCCGCCGTCAACCTACTGGCCCGAAATCGCCCGGATCTGCCGCGAACGCAACGTCCTCTTGATCGCCGACGAGGTGATCACCGCCTTTGGCCGCACCGGCCAATGGTTCGGCTGCCAGAGCATGGGCTTCCAGCCCGACATCATGACCATCGCCAAAGGCCTGTCGTCCGGCTATGCCCCGATCGGCGGTTCGATGATATCCGAGCGTCTGATGCAAGACCTCGCTTCGGTCCCCGGCGATTTCGAGCATGGCTACACCTATTCCGGCCATCCGGTCGCCGCCGCCATCGCGCTCGAGAACCTGCGGCTGCTGGACGAGGAAAGGATCGTCGAGACGGCCTGCAAACAAACCGCCCCCTATATGCAGGCCAGGTGGAAAACTCTGGAAGATCACCCGCTTGTCGGTCAGGCCCGCATGATCGGATTGATGGGGGCGATCGAATTGACACCGCACAAGGCGTCAAGGGCGAAATTTGCCGCTGCACCCGGCACGATCGGCTACATGTGCCGCGAGCATTGCTTTGCCAACGGCCTGGTCATGCGCCATGTCGGCGACAAGATGATCATCTCGCCGCCATTGGTGATCGCGCATGCCGAATGCGACGAGCTGGTGGAAAAGGCATGGAAATGCCTCGACCTGACGCTGAAGGATGCCAGGGCCAAAGGGTTGATGATCGCGGCGTGACCGAGCGCATTTGCCTTCTCCACCGCGTGGAGAGGTGGCGCGAACGGGCCGGATGCGGGATCGGCGCAAGGCATTGCCGCTCACCGCTGCGCCGCCACGCTCGCCATCGCATCGCGAATACGCCGCACCGCAGTCGCCGTGAACGACCGCATGACCATGATGCCAAAGCCGTTGGGGATGGCGGTTATCAACGCCATCATATGGGCGAACTCCGTCCTTGCTACGGATTTGTCCGGCATTGCCTCGGCAGAAACATCCAAAGGGCACAGCCGCGCCATGACATCGCGTGCACCGGCGCCGATCAAGGCAAGCAATGTCCAGCCGTCAGACTGGTCGCTGACGGCGGCCTTGCCTGCCAGAACCCGCTTCAGGCTTTCCGCCAGGGCGGGATTGTTGCCGGCGACAAACCATTGCTGGTGGCCAGACCAAAGAATACGGCCGACCTCGCCATCGTTGTAACGACCCGTATCGGGCAATTCGCAGCCGATTTCCGATCGCAGCAGTTTCGACGCTTCTTCAAGCTGACCCCTGAAGGGCCCGACCGAAACCAGAGCCGCCGGTTGCGCGGCCAAGAGGCGCGTGGCGCCAACGGCCAATGGCAATTCCTGCCCGGCTATGGCGGCAGCGGGTTCAAGGGTGATTTCAGCCACGCAATCTCTCCCCTAGCGGGTCGACAAAACAGACAGGCGTGATCTCGCACAAGGTCTCGATGCCGCGCAAAGGGTCGCAGGCGCGGACTTGCTGGCCAATTCGCGCCCGCCCGTCCTTGACAAACCCCAGCCCGATCATCCGCCCCAACGTCGGCGAATAACAAGCCGAGGTGACATAGCCCTGATCGTTCACCGGTGACGCCGCTTCGCCGACATTGACGACATGCGCCCCGGCATGCAGGCGTTTTTCTTCGCCGGTCGGCTTCAGGCCAACCAGTTGTTCGCGCCCCGGTTCGGTCATCGCCGGCCGCGACGCCATTGCCTTGCCGATGCAATCCTTGTGGGCGGCGACCATTTTGCTAAATCCGCAATCGGACGCCGTCGTGCGGCCATGGATTTCGGCATGGGTCACGTGCCCCTTTTCGATGCGCAGCACGTTCAGCGCCTCCAGCCCGTAGGCCCCGCCACCCATCGCCTCGGCCCGCGCCACCAGTTCGCGCATCAGGCTGTCGCCATAGCGCGACAGCACGGCAATCTCGTAGGCATGCTCGCCCGAGAACGAGATGCGAAACAGCCGACCGGCAATTCCGCCAATAGCCACTGCCCCGCAGCCCATTTGCGGAAAGGTCACGTCCGCGATCACTTCCTTGCAGATCCCTTGCACCAGATCGCGCGCCTTCGGACCGGCCACCGAAAACTGCGCCCATTGTTCGGTCACCGAGACAAATTGCACGTCGAGCGCGGGCCACAGGCATTGGGCGCAAAACTCCAGATGGCTCATCACCGGACCGGCGGCAGCCGTGGTCGTGGTCATCAGGAAATGCTGCTCGCCCAGGCGTGCCGAGGTGCCGTCGTCGAGCACAAACCCGTCTTCGCGCAGCATCAGGCCATAACGCAGCCGACCTACTTTCAGGGTCGAAAAGGTGTTGGTGTAAATCCGGTCCAGAAACGCCGCCGCATCCGGTCCCTGAATGTCGATCTTGCCCAGGGTGGTCACATCGCAGACGCCGACGGCCTGGCGCACAAACCCGACCTCGCGGTCACAAGACTCGCGCCAATGCGCCTCATTGGCGCGCGGAAAATACGCGGCACGATACCACAATCCTGCTTCAATGACCGGCGCATTGCGCTCGCGCACAAAGCCATGGGCCGGGGTAAACCGCTCCGGGGCAAAGCCCTTGCCTGCGGCTCTTGCCCCCAGGGCGCCGATCTGGATCGGCGAATAGGGCGGCCGGAACGTCGTGGTTCCGGTCTCGGGGATGCTTTGCCCGGTCAGTTCCGCCAAGATTGCCAAGCCGTTGACATTCGCCAACTTGCCCTGATCGGTGGACATGCCGAGCGTGGTGTAGCGCTTCATATGCTCGACCGAGCGGAAGTTTTCCTGATGCGCCAATTTCACATCCTTGACCGTCACATCGTTCTGGAAATCGAGCCAGGCCCGCCCGCGCGCATCTTTAACCTGCCAAAAAGCGCGCACCGACACCGGGGCGTCTTCGGCCTTTGGCAACTCGCTTTTGGCAACCTTGCGGCCCAGAAATTCGATGGCTGACCGGGCGGCAGCCTCGCCCTGCGCCAGGGCGGAATGGGTCGAAAATGCCCCATTCGCCGCTCCTGCAGCCTGTAATCCCGGAAGCATTCCCGGCTTTGGCACGAATGCGGCAATGTCGTCGCGCCATTCCGGACGACCGTTCATATGGCACGCCAAATGAACCGACGGGTTCCAGCCTCCCGAAACCGCAAGACAATCGGCGTCGATCCGGGCAATGCCGCCTTCGACCCGCCGGACGCTGATCGCATTCAGTCCCAGCCGACCGCTGGTTGCGATCACCTGCCCGCCGGCAAAGACCGGGCAGTCGATTTCCGGCGCTGTATCGGCCCGGGTGTCAATCAGGGCCGTCACCCGCATACCCGCGGCACGCAAATCTCGCGCCGTCCTGTGACCGTCATCGTTGTTGGTGAAAACCGCGACCTTGCCGCCGGCAGCGACGCCAAACCGGTGCATGTATGTTCGGACTGCCCCGGCCAGCATGATGCCGGGACGGTCATTTCCCGGGAACGCGATCATTCGTTCGTGGGCGCCACCAGCCAGAATCGTCCGCTTGGCGACAATGCGCCAAAACGTTTGGTCCGGGCGATCGCCCGGGGCTGAAAGATGATCGCTGACCCGCTCAAGCGCGCCATAGGTGCCGCCGTCATAGGCACCGGTCACGCAGGTCCGCAGCATGATCCGCACGTTCGGCAAACCGCGCAATTCGGCAATCGCCGAGGCGGCCCATTCGTGCCCGGCCATGCCGCCAACCTCGACAACTTCGGCGTTCAGCCGACCACCGGCAACAAAATCTTCCTCGGTCAGAATGACTTTCGCGCCCCACCGGGCAGCCGTCAGCGCCGCCGACAGGCCGGCAGGACCGGATCCGATCACCAGCACATCGCAAAACGCCCAGGCCTTGTCGTACACGCCCGGATCGGCCCGCCCTGAAAGGCGCCCCAGCCCGGCCGCACGCCGGATGATCGGCTCGTACAACCGTTCCCAGAATGATGCCGGCCACATGAAGGTCTTGTAGTAGAACCCCGCACCCAGAAACGGCGACAGCAGGTCATTCAGCGCCAGCGCATCGAATTTCAGCGACGGCCAGGCGTTCTGGCTGCCGGCAATCAGCCCGGCATAAATTTCCTGGGTTGTCGCCCGGGTGTTCGGCAGATACCGCGCCCCCGCACCCACGCCGACCAGCGCGTTCGGCTCGTCCGACCCCGCCGTCAGCACCCCTCTCGGCCGGTGATATTTGAACGACCGCCCCATCAGCCGCACGTCGTTCGCCAACAGGGCCGAGGCCAAAGTATCGCCCGGATGGCCGCTATATTCGCGGCCGTCAAAGCGGAATTTCAGCGCCTGACCGCGATCAATCAATCCACCCTGCGCCAGCCTGCTCATCGCCCGCCCGCCTTCACATCCCGGGCGAGAGCGACCGCCGAAATCTCGTGCGTCACCGTATTTCGCGTCACCACCAGCCAGGCGCGACAGCCGAACTCGTGCTGCCACAACTCGCGCAACGGCCCGGCGGGATTGTCGCGGATGTGGACATAATCGTGGAACGCGGCTATGCCCGCATCGCCCTTCGGACGGTCCAAAAGCTTGGCCGCGCCTTTATAGGCAAATTCGCGGCTATCCCTCTCGCCGCATTCGGGGCAGGTCAGGCGCATGTTGAACTAGCGACTTCCCTTCTCCACAAGTGGAGAAGGTGGCACGAAGTGCCGGATGAGGCTTCGCCACTAATGCATATTCGGTTGCGCACCGGTGCCCTCCTCGTCAATCACATGGCCGGTCTCGAACCGGTTCAGCCGGAACCTTGTCGCGTGCTCGGAAAATTCCCCCGTCGCAATCAAATGCGCGTAACACCAGCCCGAGGCCGGTATCGCCTTGAACCCGCCATAATTCCAGCCGCAATTCAGAAACAGCCCCTCGATATGGGTCTTGTCGATGATCGGGCTGCCATCCATCGACATGTCCATGAGCCCGCCCCACGACCGCAGCACCCGGGCGCGACCGATCATTGGCATCAGCGCCATGCCCGCCTCCATCACATGCTCGACGGCGGGCAGATTGCCGCGCTGGGCATAGGAATTGTAGAAATCGAGGTCGCCGCCAAACACCAGCCCGCCCTTGTCGGACTGGCTGATATAGAAATGCCCCATGCCAAA
>JAYTCN010000352.1:0-3477 GCA_043736475.1 Paracoccaceae bacterium | reverse complement strand
GTCATACCGGCTGGCTTCGAGTCGCCTTGGCATGTGCATCATTCCGAAGACGAGTCGTTCTACGTCATCGAAGGAAAGATGTCGGTGATCGTCGACGGCGGCCGCAGGCTGCTTCAAGCAGGCGATTTCGCCTTCGGTCCACGCGGCATTCCGCACGGATTTCGCATCGAAGGGGACGGGCCAGCCAGAATCCTGCTGATGACGACCGGAAGCGATTTTGCCGATTTCATCGCCGAGACGAGTGTGCCGGGCGACACGCCGCCGGCCGCTCCGGACATGGCGCTGCTGGTGGCGGCCGCTGAACGGCACAACATCGCCATTCTTGGCCCGCTGCCACAATAGGAACCGCGGATTTGGTGTTGGCAGCAGGCAACCAGAGACGTTAGAGGCGGCTCGGTTTGTTTGAGCAGGTTCCGGCGGGGACATGAACCCGGCGTTCGGTGCCGTCAGGGGCTTCGATCAACATCTGGCAGTCGGTGATTGCGGTGATGACTTAGGCAAACCCGTGCCGATGCCAGCCGGTTTCGGCACCGGGGGCGAAGTCGAAGCGGGTGACGCGGGTGCGGGCGTCATCGACCAGTTGGGTGGCGGTGCAGCGAGGGCGGGTCACTCAAGCCCATCCAACACCCCGCCCAATACCCCGATCAGCTCGTCAATCTGCCCTTTCGAAATAATGAGCGGCGGCGACATGGCGATGATGTCGCCGGTGGTGCGGATGAGGATGCCTTTGTCATAACCGTCGAGGAAAGCCTGGAAGGCGCGTTTGGTCGGGGCACCGGCGATGGGTTCAAGCTCGACCGCACCGAGCAGGCCCATGTTGCGGATGTCGATGACATGGCGGCGGCCTTTCAGCGAATGCAGCGCGTCCTGCCAGTAGGGGGCCAATTCGGCGGCGCGCTCAAACAGGCCGTCTTCCTTGTAGGTTTCCAGCGTCGCCAGCCCTGCCGCGCAGGCCATCGGGTTGCCGGAATAGGTATAGCCGTGGAACAGCTCGATCAGGTTTTCCGGGCCGGTCATGAAGGCATCGTGGATTTCGGCGGTGGTGATGACGGCCCCCATCGGGATGACGCCGTTGGTCAGGCCCTTGGCCACGGTCATCATGTCGGGCAGGATGTCGAAGTGCTGGGCGGCGAAGGCGGAGCCAAGGCGGCCAAAACCGGTGATGACTTCGTCGAAGATCAGCAGGATACCGTGCTTTTTGGTAAGGGCGCGCAGGCGTTCGAGATAACCTTTCGGCGGCAGGATCACCCCGGTTGAACCGGCGACGGGTTCGACAATGACGGCGGCGATGGTTTCGGCACCATGCAGGGCGACGATGCGTTCCAGTTCGTCGGCAAGGGTCGCGCCATGTTCGGGTTGGCCCTTCGAGTAAGCGTTCTGTGCGGGCAAATGGGTATGAGGAAGGTGATCCACGCCGTTGAGAAGGCTGCCGAAAACCTTGCGGTTGTTGACGATGCCGCCGACGGAGATGCCGCCGAAATTGACCCCGTGATAGCCGCGCTCGCGGCCAATCAGCCGGGTGCGGGCACCTTCGCCGCGGGCGCGGTGCCAGGCGATAGCTATTTTCAGCGCCGTATCAACGCTTTCCGAACCGGAGTTGGTGTAAAACACATGCTCCATCCCGCGCGGCGAAATGTCGATGACCCGGTTGGCCAGTTCAAAGGCCTTCGGATGCCCCATCTGGAAGGCAGGCGCATAGTCCAGTTCCGCTGCTTGGCGGGCAATCGCCTCGACAATCCTCGGGCGTTTGTGCCCGGCGTTGCAGCACCACAGGCCTGCGGTTCCGTCGAGCACTTTGCGACCGTCGGCGGTGGTGTAATGCATGCCTTCCGCGGCGACGAACAGGCGCGGTGCCTTTTTGAACTGCCGGTTGGCGGTGAACGGCATCCAGAAGGCGCGCAAATCATTGGGAACCATGCTCGTGCGGTCAGACATCGGTCAAGTCCTGCTGTTGGCCCAGGCAAACGGCGGTTTTCCGCGTGACGGGCAATTTTTATGATCGTTTGGTCAGAAAAGACGCTACCATTCCGCTCAAGGCAGTCAATGGCTGACTTGACTGGATGCAAGAACTGAAGGACCGAGAATGCCAAAGACCAGCACAGCCCCGCGCACGCGGATTCAAAAAGCAAAGTCCGAACAAATTCTGGAAGCCGCGCTTGACGTCTTTTCCAATTTTGGCTTTCGCGGCTCGACTTTGGATCAGATAGCCGAAGCGGCGGGGCTGTCGAAACCGAATTTGCTGTACTATTTCGATTCCAAGGAAGCGATTCATACAAAGTTGTTGGAACAACTATTGGAAACATGGTTGGACCCGCTTCGGGCGATGAAGGCCGACGGTGACGCCGTGGAGGAAATTGTCGGCTACGTACGGCGGAAGCTGGAAATGGCGCGCGACTTTCCGCGCGAAAGCCGATTGTTTGCCAATGAGATATTGCAAGGTGCGCCAAGGATATATGCGCAGATCAGCGGGCCGTTGAAGGAACTTGTGGATGAAAAATCGGCGCTGATTGATGATTGGATTGCTGCGGGTGCAATGATGAAAACCGACCCGCATCATCTGATCTTTTCGATCTGGGCAACGACGCAGCATTATGCAGATTTTGACGTGCAGGTGCAGGCGGTATTGGGGGATCGGGCGGAAAAACGGTTTGACGATGCCCAGGCGTTTTTGATCCGGCTATTCCGCCAAGGTTTGGACCCGCGCGGCTGAAACGCGGCGGTTGACCAGGACCAGGCCAATTGCGATCAGGATCAGCGCTACAATCAGATTGATGCCGATGGCTTCCTCCAGAATGCTCCAAGCGAAAAACAAGCCGAAAACCGGGCTGAGAAATCCGAACGAGGCAACCCCCGAGGCTGGGTAGATGGTCAAGAGCCAGAACCAGACGACAAAGCCAAAGGCGACGACAATCAGCACCTGGAAAGCAAAAAGGCTTGCGATCAGCGGCGTCATTTCCCGAAAAGTTTCGCCTTGCCAGACGGCGACGGGCAAAAGGATCGCCGCGGAAACCGCCAACTGGTACAGCAATTGCATTTCCGGCACTGCCGTTCGCAACTTTGTCGTGCGGGCAACCAGAGTCAGACCCGCCCAACAGGCAGCGGCGACCAGGCAGTACACGTCGCCCTGGAGAGTATTGGTTGTGTTGGTGTCGGCGTTCCACAACAGGGCAATTGCAACGCCGCCTATGGCAAAGCCCAGACCGGCGACGCGTATTGGCGTCAGTCTGTCGCCGGAAATGAGAAAATGCGCCCCCAAGGCCACCCAGCACGGCATCGTGTAGAAAAACAGCGAGGCGCGGGCGACCGTGGTGTGGTCGAGGCCGAGGAACAGGAACAGGAATTCGCCGGCAAACAGGATGCCGGCGAAAATGCCCGGTATCAACGAGCCGTCGCGGATGCTCAGCCGCTTTTTGGCCCAGAGTGCATAGAGCAGAACCGGCAAGAACGCGCAGGCTGACCGCAGGCCCGCCTGAAACA
>JAYTCN010000351.1:0-3481 GCA_043736475.1 Paracoccaceae bacterium | reverse complement strand
GCCAGTCGCTGGGCGGCGGGCGCGTTACAAAACTGTCATGAAACTGTCATACTGGCCGCTGTGTCGCGCGGGACTATGGTCTGACGAAAGTTCAGCCTTTGGTCTGAACGGGCAGGATCTCTGGGTCTGCCGGCCTGTGCGCGGGGCTTACCGGTACACCTGATCTTCGGTCGGGAAGCTGCGCGATTTCACGTCCTCGGCGTAGCGGCGCACCGCATCTTCGATCATCGGGCCCAACTGGCCGTAAACCTTGACGAATTTCGGAGTCCAGGGGTTCAGGCCCAGCATATCCTCAAGCACCAGAATTTGCCCGTCGCAGTGCACCGACGCGCCGATCCCGATGGTCGGAATGGCAATCTGCGCCGTGATTTTCGCGGCCAGGGGTTCGACCATTCCTTCCAGCACAACCGCAAAAGCCCCGCTTTCGGTAACCACGCGGGCATCTTCTTCGTGCAGGGGCCAACTGTCTTCGTCGCGGCCCTGGGTCTTGAACCCGCCCATGACATGCGACGATTGCGGCGTCAGGCCGATATGCGCCATCACCGGAATGCCGCGGTCGGTCAGAAACCGGATGGTGTCGGCCATGCGCTTGCCGCCCTCAAGCTTGACCGCGCCACAGCCGGTTTCCTTCATCACTTTCGCCGCGTTGCGGAACGCCATATTGGGGCTTTCTTCATAGCTGCCAAAGGGCATGTCCACGACGATCAGCGCCTTTTTGGTGCCCCGGACCACCGCCCGCCCATGCATGATCATCAGATCAAGCGGCACCCCGATGGTCGATTCCATGCCGTGCATCACCATGCCCAGACTGTCGCCGACAAGGATGAAATCGGCATAGCGGTCGACAATCGCCGCAGTATGCGCATGGTAAGAGGTCAGCGACACGATCGGCTCGCCGCCTTTCCTTTTTGCGATCTGCGGGACCGTATTTCGCCGGATTTGTTGGGTCTGGATGCTCATTTTCGAACCTCGCGTTGATCGATGAGGAGGACGGGGTTGTCGGGCGGGCCGAATTCGGCACTGATCATGATTCCGATTTTGGTCCAGTCGGTGCCGCTGACTTCGGCGAAACTGAGGGGGTCCACGATGTCGACGGCCTTCAGTCGCGCGCGGGGTTCGGCACGGATCCGGGCGCGGATATGGGCGGCGATGGCTGCGGCGGAGCCATTGGTGCGGGCCAGTGTTTCAGCTTGGGTCAAGGCGGCGTTCAGCACGGTAGCGGCGGCCCGGTCTGCCGGGGTCAGCCGCATATTGCGCGACGACATGGCCAGCCCGTCTGCTTCCCGCACCGTGGGCACACCGACGATGCCGGTGGGAACATGCAAGTCACGCACCATGGCCCGGATCACGGCGAGTTGCTGGTAGTCTTTTTGCCCGAAATAGGCGGTATCAGCCTGCGCGATATTCAACAGCCGGGCCACGACTGTGGCCACCCCGCGAAAATGCCCGGGCCGGACGGCGCCGTGAAACAGCCCGGACAGGCGCGTCGTCTCCACAATGGTTTCATCCCCTTGGGGATAGATTTCAGTGGCTTGCGGGATCAGGACCGCATCGCAACCTGCGCCCCGCAGCATTGCCAGATCTGAATTCTCGCTGCGCGGATAGGCTTGCAGGTCCTTGGGGTTGCCGAACTGGGTCGGGTTCACGAAAATCGTGGCAACCACCCGGGCATTGTCCGCTTTGGCCGCCGCGATCAGCGCCATATGCCCCGCATGCAGCGCCCCCATCGTCGGCACCAGCCCGACGGTATCGCCAGCCAGCCGAAAGCCCGACAAGGCGGCCCGAAGTTCTGCGATTTTGTGGCAGACGATCATGCGCGTGGGCCTCCTCGTGCTGTTGTAGCGGCAGGGGCAGACGGCTTCAAGCAATCCGGCGCGTATGCCGCTGACTGGCTGTCCGTCCCGGTCCGAAAACCAGTTGATGTCGTTTTCGTCTGGCAAAGGTCGGGCGGACTTGTCCGATTGGGGGATCATCGGGCAAAAGGGTCGCAGTCCTTGCAGGAGTCGCCCGATGAAAACCCATGTCAAAGCCCTTGTTGTCGGCGGCGGTGCCGTGGGCACATCCATCGCCTATCATCTGGCCAAGGCCGGTTGGGCCGATGTGATGCTGCTGGAGCGGGACGAGCTGACCAGCGGCTCCACCTGGCATGCCGCCGGCCTGCTGCCGCTGTTCAACATGTCCTTTGCCACCACCCATATCCACAAATACTCGGTCGATTTCTATAAGTCGCTTGAGGCCGAGACCGGGCTGAATGCCGGTTTCGCCGTGGTCGGCAATCTGCGCATGGCCCAGACTACCGCCCGGATGGACGAATACATGGTCTATGCGACCACGGCGGAAACCTGTGATGTGCCGTTTGAATGGATGACCCCCAAGGACATCAAGGACCGCTGGCCACTGGTCCGCACGACGGATTTGCAGGGCGCGATTTTCCACCCGACCGATGGCTATATCAACTCTGCCGATGTCACCATGGCGATGGCCAAAGGTGCGCGGCAGCATGGCGCGGTGATCGAACGGCGCTGGCAGGCGGATGGGTATAAGTGGGTGGGTGACCATTGGGAGGTGACATGTTCGAAGATGGTCGAGAAGGGCGGCAATCTGGTGGCGTCGGATGAAACCATCGTCATTCATGCCGAACATGTGGTCACCGCGACGGGCAACCATGCGCAGCGCACCGCCCGGCTGCTGGGGATCAAAAGCCCGGCCATTCCGGTCGAACATCAGTTTATCGTGACCGAACCCGACCCGATGCTGGTCGAATGGCGCAAGACCAACCCGCAGCACCCGGTCCTGCGCGATGCCGATGCGAAATGGTATGTCCGCGAGGAGCGCGGCGGCTGGATTCTTGGCCCTTATGAGATAGGTGCCCCGGCGCGGTTCGAATATGGCGTGCCGGATTCATTCCGCGCCGACCTGTTCCCGCTCGATCTGGACCGGATCGAGACTGAATATATGTCCTTCATCCACCGGATCCCGTCGTCGGAAACCGTGGGGCTGAAAGACGATTTCAACGGCCCGATCTGCTATACCCCGGATGGAAACCCGCTGGTCGGCCCCGCCCCCGGCCTGCGCAACATGTGGCAGGCCGAGGGGTTTTCGTTCGGGATCACGGCGGCGGGCGGCACCGGATATTACCTCGCGCAACTGATGGTGCAGGGCGAGGCCGAGATTGACATGGCCTCACTTGACCCCAAGCGCTACGGGTCGTGGATGACTATGGAATATGCGGCCCGCAAGAACGAGGAATGCTATGCCCACGTCTTTGTCCTGCATCACCCGGATGAGGAACGCGAGGCGTGTCGCCCGTTGCGAACCGCCCCGGCCTATGACCGGCAAAAGGCGCGGGGCGCGCAGTTTGGCCATGTGAACGGCTGGGACCGCCCGAATTATTACGCGCCATTGGGGTTTGACGACCACGCAGCCCGCAGTTTCCGGCGTGGCGGCTGGTGGCAATATGCGGTGGAAGAGGCCAAGGCGA
>JAYTCN010000350.1:0-3491 GCA_043736475.1 Paracoccaceae bacterium | reverse complement strand
CGGCGGGCAGCCTGTCGGTTACGCAAACCACGATTGCCCGTCTGAATGACGCCATCAGTCACCCCGAAGAAACCGGGAAACGCTCGATCCTTGAAGCCCAGACGATGCTGGAAGTCGCCGAAATCGTTGGCGCAACTCTGGCTGACGTCACCACCGAGGTCGGCGAAAAGATGAGCCGGATGAAGCAAAGCGCGACCGCGAGCATGTTGGTGGCCGGGCAACGCAAAGGCGGGGCGATGCGGCTGTTTCTGCTTTATCCGGAAGGCAACTTTATCGAGGCCACCCACGACACCCCGTTCTTGCAAATTGGCGAACACAAGTACGGCAAACCCATCCTCGACCGGGTCGTCAAACGCAGTACGTCGATGGAGGATGCCCGAAAGGCAGTCTTGCTGTCGATGGATTCAACCCTGCGCTCGAACCTGTCGGTCGGCATGCCGCTCGATCTGTGCGTGATCCGCGACGGCGATTGCAAGGTGTCCCAGCTCGAACGCATCGACGCCGGCAACGAAAGGTTTGCCGCAATGTCTCAAGCCTGGAGCGATGCTTTGCGCGACGCTTTCAAACGCATTTCGATCTGAACGGAGGCGCCAGGCGTTGGTCAGGCCCGATGATTTCGTCTTTGTACCGCCGCGCCGCCCCTCGATTGCCGTCGCAGGGCGGGAAAGTCGTTTCCCCGTCCGCCGGATTTATTGCGTCGGCCGCAACTATGTCGAACATGTGCGCGAAATGGGGAACGATCCGGCAAAGTCGATGCCGTTTTTCTTTGGCAAACCGGCCGATGCTTTGGTTGAAACCGGGGCGTCGATCCCTTACCCCGCCGGAACCAGCAGCTTGCACCATGAAATTGAATTGGTGGTGGCGATTGGAACGGGTGGAGCGAACATTGCGGTCGAAAACACGCTGGAGCACGTTTGGGGTTACGCGGCCGGCATCGACCTCACGCGCCGCGATGTTCAGGCCGCTGCGAAGGCAGCTGGTCGACCTTGGGACATGGCCAAGGGCTTTGACCGTTCCGCGCCGATCGCTCCGATCAGCCCGGTTTCGTCCTGTGGCCACCTGGCATCGGGGCGGATATGGTTGGCGGTCGATGGCGTGACCAGGCAGGAAGCCGATCTGGCGGCGATGATTCTGTCGGTGCCCGAAATCATCGGCGCCTTGTCGCGGGAGATCGCGTTGCAACCCGGCGACCTGATCATGACCGGCACTCCGGCCGGCGTCGGGCCAGTCCTGCCGGGTCAAAAAATTTGCGGTGGTGTCGGGGGGCTTGCCGAGATTTTACTTGATATCACAGCGGCGTGATTGCGAACGATTTGCAGAATCACATCACATAGGATATTGGTGTTGCCAAGCGTGGGGGCGCTATCCAAGAAATCACGTATTCCGAAGGTAGCCCTGCCTTTGCCCGTCGGCGTTGTTCATGTCGGCTTTGTAACAGCGATCCAGCGTTGGGGGCATGATATGCGTAATGTATTGTTGAAGGATCGCGAGCGTCGTTCCGGGTTTCAGGATGACGTGAGTTTGTCGGTTATTGTTGTGTTCGGGGTGGCGTTGCTTGCGACCGTGGCCGTGCGTTTTCTGGAATTGCCGCTTGATGCGGGCTTTCTGGGACTTGCTGGCTGAAGCGCAACGGCGATTTTGCGAAACAGACAAACAGTGCTTTGAAATTTGAAATGACGGGGCGGGGGCTCCGTCATTTCGCTTTCGGAGCCTTGCCTTCCGTCCAGATTGTACTGTGGGTTTTTCGGTAAGTTCCAGGCGTCAGGCCGAATGACAGCCGGAAAGTCCGGGTGAATGCGGCTTGCGACGAAAACCCCGTGCGCACCGCGATTTCCGTGAAGGTCAGCGAACTGTCGCGTGCCAGACGCGCCGCCGCCTGCAAACGCAAATCAGTGGCGTAGCGCCCCGGACTGATGCCCAGTCTGGCGCGAAATCGGGTTTCGACCTGCCGTCGCGAAACCCCCAGCAAACCTGCCAGATCGCCCATCGATATTGGGTCCTCGATGTTCTGCGCCATGATCTCGATCGCGCGTTCCAGGGTTGGTTCGAAAGTTGCCATGCGGCTGCGCGATACCGACTTTTGGCTGGTATTGCCGCTGGTAATGTCGTCGTAGATGAACGCGCTGGCCACCTGGACGGCCAGCGCCGCGCCATAACGGCTGCGGATCAGATGTAACATCAGATCCAGGGTCGGCACCGCCCCGCCAGCGCTGAAACGATCACGGCTGACGACGTAGCGATCGGCAACGGCATCGATCGACGCGAAGGCCCGCGCGAAATCGTCCAGATCTTCCCAGTGTACGGTGGCGCGGTGCCCGTCAAGCAGCCCGGCACGAGCCAGCACCCAGCCGCCGGAATCGACACTGCCGATCGCGCGGAACTTGAATGAATTTCGCCGCAGGAAGTGCGTCAGCGACATCGGCGCGTGAATCCTGTGATTAAAGCCGGCCAGGACAATCAGGATATCTGCCTTGGGAACGTCGTGCAGGGCAACGTTTGCCGGAAACGAGACTCCGGAAGTCAGCAAGGCCGGTTCGCCATCGGCGGTGGCAACTGTCCAGCTGAACAGGCTGCGGTTGGCAAACCGGTTGGCGGCGCGCATCGGGTCAATCGTCGCGGCAACGGCCAAGAGCGATGTTTCGTCGAGCAAAAGGATTGCCACCGACACCGGCCCGGAATCGTGATAAAACACCGATTTTGCGGATACTGTCATAGATAATGCGTAAAATATCAAAAACTTTGACGCAAGGGGCGCTAGGAATAGCCGATCTTTTCTGGAGACGTCGATGCCGCTGAACATGAACCGCGAGGTCTTCATTACCTGTGCCGTCACCGGTTCGGGGAGCACCCAGGACCGCTCGCCGCATGTGCCGCGCAGCCCAAAGCAGATCGCCGAGTCGGCAATTGCCGCTGCCAAAGCCGGTGCCGCCATCGTGCATTGCCACGTCCGCGACCCCGAAACCGGCAAACCGCGCCGGGATCTGGCCCTTTACCGCGAAGTCACCGAACGCATCCGCGACGCCGGAACCGACGTGGTTCTGAATCTGACCGCCGGTATGGGCGGCGACATTTTCTTTGGCCCGACCGAAAACCCGCTGCCGGTGCAGGCCCATACCGACATGGCCGGCGCGTCCGAGCGTGTGGCCCACATCGCCGAATGCCTGCCGGAAATCTGCACGCTTGATTGCGGCACGATGAATTTCAACGAGGCCGATTACGTGATGACCAACACGCCCGGCATGCTGCGGGCGATGGGGTCGATGATGACGGCCTTGGGGGTGAAGCCGGAGATCGAGGCGTTTGACACCGGGCATCTGTGGCTGGCACAGCAACTGGTTTCCGAGGGCGTGCTGACGTCGCCTGCTTTGGTCCAACTCTGCATGGGCGTGCCCTGGGGGGCACCGGATGATCTGAACACCTTCATGGCCATGGTCAACAACGTTCCCGCCGATTGGCACTGGTCGGCTTTTGCCCTAGGTCGCCACGAAATG
>JAYTCN010000349.1:0-3493 GCA_043736475.1 Paracoccaceae bacterium | reverse complement strand
GAAGTCGATCGAGGTAGCGCGGAAGGTGCGCATCGCGTCCAGCGCCGCCTGATCCTCGCGTCCGGTGCGGGCGAAAAGCTTGACCGTGGCGATGTTGGTGATCGTGTCTACAACTTGTCCTGTCACCACCGCGCGGGTCGCGGCGCGGGCTTTCGAAACTTCGCGGATTTTCGGCAGATAGTGGCGAATGAAAATCACATAGACCACCAGCCAAATCGCCAGCGCCAAAGCCAGCCGCCAGTCGACGCCGCCAAACAAGGCAAAGGCTCCGGCCAACGTGGCCAGTGAAAAGGTCACCACGTTAACCAATTCCATCGCCACGTCGGTGACGGCGCGGGCAACCTGCATTTGTTTCTGGCTGATCCGGCCGGCGAAATCGTCTTCAAAGAAACTGAGCGCCTGGCCCATCGTGTGACGGTGGATGCGCGACAGCACCATTGGCGTCAGGTTCGGCCCGATGGTTAGCGCCGTCATTGCCGCGTTCAGCCCCATGATTACCGGGCGCAGGATCACGAAAAACCCTGCCATCGCCAGCAGCACCTGCCAGTTGTCGGCGAAATAGCGCCCCGGCTCGCTGGCCAGGGCATCGTCGATGACCCAACCCAGCATGAACGCTCCGGCGACTTCGGCCAGACCCTGCGCAACACCCGTTAGCAGCGACAGCGCCATCACTTTCCACGAGCCTGACAAGCCCCAGCGGATGAAGCCCGTCAGCGATGTTGGCGGCGGGCCTTCTGCGGGCGCGAAGGCATCGATCAGGTCGGCGAAGCCCTTCATTCAGCGGCTACCGTTTCCTCATCTTCAGGGTCGTCCTGGGCAATGAAACCGCCCGATTGGCGATTCCAGAACCCCGCGTAAACACCATTCAGCGCCAACAACTGCGCATGGCTGCCCTGTTCGGCGATGCGGCCCTCATCCAGAACGATGATCCTGTCCATATGCGCAATCGTAGACAACCGGTGCGCAATGGCAATGACCGTTTTGCCCTCCATCACGCCATACAGAGTATCCTGAATCGCCGCTTCCACTTCGCTGTCCAGCGCCGAGGTTGCCTCGTCAAGCACCAGTATCGGCGCGTCCTTCAGAATCACCCGGGCCAAGGCCACCCTTTGGCGCTGGCCACCCGACAGTTTCACCCCGCGCTCGCCCACATAGGCGGCATAGCCCTTGCGCCCTTTCGGATCTTGCAGGTCAAGAATGAAATCATGCGCCTCGGCCCGGTTGGCCGCCTCGATCATTTCCGCTTCGGTCGCGGTGGGCTGGCCATACAGGATATTCGCCCGCACCGAGCGATGCAGCAAGGAAGAATCCTGGGTGACCATGCCGATCTGCTGGCGCAAACTGTCTTGCGTCACCCTTTGGATCGGCTGACCGTCGATCAGGATCTCGCCCTGCTCGGGGTCCTGGAAACGCAGCAGCAGGTTGACCAGCGATGATTTCCCGGCGCCAGAACGACCTACCAGACCCACCTTTTCACCCGGTCTGATCACCAACGTGATCTTGTCCAGTCCGCCGTGGCCTTTGCCGTAGTGGTGCGAAAGATTGCGATACTCTATCTGGCCGCGCGGCACTGTCAAAGTAACGGCCGAAGACACGTCAACCACCGAATGCGGCACCGAAATGCTCTGCAGGCCTTCGCGCATCGTGCCCGCACGCTCGAACAACTGGATCGTCACCCACATGATCCAGCCGGTCATGCCGTTCAGCCGGATGGTCAGCGCCGAGGCGGCGGCGACTTCACCCACCGAAACCACATCGTGCGACCACAGCCAGATGGCCGGACCGACCACGGCAATGATCAACAAGCTTTCGAGCACGATCAGGCCGAAGGTCAGGCTGGTCATCAACCGAAGGAACCTTTGGAACCGCACGCGATGGCGCTTCAATGCCGACAAGGCATAGGTTTCCTCGCGCTGGCCATGCGCAAACAGTTTTACGGTCTCGATATTGGCATAGGCATCGACGATCCGACCGGTAAGCAGTGACCGCGCCTCCGACATTTTCTCGGACGCAACTCCGACTCGAATGGCGATGTAACGGACGAAAGCGATGTAAAGCACGATCCACACCGCCAGCGGCAGCGCGATGCGCAGGTCGATCTGCCCCAGCACCACCAGCGAGCCAAGCACATAAGCGGACGCATACCAGATCGCTTCCAGCGACATATACGCTGTGTCCTCGACCGCTGCGCCAATCTGCATCACCCGGTTCGACAACCGTCCGGCAAAGTCGTTCTGGAAAAACGACCGCGATTGGCCCAACAAATGTTTGTGTGCCTGCCAGCGGGCCTGGTCTTGCATGTTCGAAGCCAGCGTCTGCTCAAGGAAAAAGTGCTGCAAAGTGATGAATGCCGGGCGCAGAAACAGGATGAACAGCACCGCGAGGATCAGCTCGACCGAGTGGTCCTGCCAAAACATTGCGGGCCCCGATGCCGTCATCAGGTCGATGATGCGGCCGGAATAGAATATCATCCCCGCCTCGATCAGCGCGACCACCACGCTGACCGTCGCCATGATCGGCAATAGCCGCTTGTAGGGCACAAGTTGGGTGCCGATATAGGCCAGTAACGTCTTGGGCGGCGTGACCTGCGGAAACTCTGCGAACGGGTCAACCAGATTCTCGAAGAACCGAAACATGGTGCCCTCCAACGGGCTAAAAGATCAGGAAGATGCGAATTGGGCTGAATCCAGCCCACAACCGGGCTGGTCAGCTAATGAAGTTGGACCCGGTATATTGCATCAACGATCCTCCATATGAGTCGTGGCGGCCTTATAGCGCGACAAATTGCCCGCGTCACCTGAATTTGTTGGCCTTTGTCGAATCCACGACTAACGATCGGCGAAAAGGAGCCATTGATGAACGATGTTGACTGGGACAAGAGAAGGTCTCGTGCCGCCGAGTGGTTCGCTGCACTGGGTGACGATATATGCAGCGAGTTTGAACAATTGGAAGACGCGCTTGACGTTGGACCCTTCGCTCAAATGCCAGCGGGCCGCTTCATCCGAAAGGCTACAAAACGCCTTAAAAACGGCGCTGAAGATTCCGGTGGCGGCGTTATGTCGGTCATGCGAGATGGTCGGCTATTCGAGAAAGTAGGCGTCAATTTTTCCGAGGTTTATGGGACGCTTGGACCTGCTGCAATGCAGTCGATGAAATCAAGGAAGGATTTGGACGGCGTTGAAAAAAACCCGCGTTTCTGGGCGGCGGGAATTTCGTTGGTTGCTCATATGCAAAGCCCGAAAGTGCCGGCCGTGCATATGAACACCCGGATGTTCTGGACGCCATCGGGCGTATGGTTCGGTGGCGGAACTGATTTGAATCCAATGATCGAAGTTCCAGCGGACACGACATTTTTCCACAATGTGCTGAAGAAAGAGTGCGACCGGCATGATCCTACTCATTACCCCAGGTTCAAGACTTGGGCCGACGACTATTTCTTGATCCGGCACCGAAATGAAGCGCGCGGCGTGGGCGGGATATTCTTTGATGATTT
>JAYTCN010000348.1:0-3493 GCA_043736475.1 Paracoccaceae bacterium | reverse complement strand
CGGAAGATTGCCTGTATCTCAACGTCTGGGCCCCGGCGGATGCCGCCGGGCTGCCGGTGCTGTTCTGGATTCACGGCGGCGGGTTTGCCGTCGGCTCGGGGTCGGAGCCGCGCTATGACGGGGCGCGGCTGGCGGCGCGCGGGGTTGTGGTGGTGACGGTCAATCACCGGCTGAACGCGCTGGGGTTCATGGCGCATCCGGCGCTGAGCGCCGAGGCCGGTGGTGCTTCGGGCAATTACGGCATGCTCGATCTGGTGGCGGCATTGGCTTGGGTAAAGCGGAATATCGCGGCCTTTGGCGGTGATGCGGGTGCGGTGACGATTGCCGGGGAATCGGCGGGGTCGATGGCGGTGTCGCTGCTGATGGCGTCGCCCGTGGCCAAGGGCCTGTTCGCGCGGGCGATTGGCGAGAGCGGTGGCTGGTTCAATTCGCCCATCGAGAGAATTGCCGATTTGGCCAAGGCCGAAGCACAGGGACGGGCTTTGGGTTTGAAGCTGTCGGCGAAAACTGCGGCAGAGTTGCGGGCGCTTCCGGCCGAGGCAGTCCTGGCGGCCAATCCGGGGATGGGATTTTGGCCGATTGTTGATGGCGGGTTTTTGCCAAAGGCACCGGCACGGGTTTTCGCGGATGGTGCGCAAAACGATGTGCCCCTGTTGGCGGGCTGGAACAAGGACGAAGGGTTCAACTTCGATTTCTCGCAAGGCAAGGGGAAAGGCTGGAGCCATACCGGGATGATTGACGAGATTTTCGGGACGCGGTCCGCCGAGGCATTGCGGCACTATCCGGTTGGATCGGTGCGCGCGCTGAGCGGCGATTTGACCATCAACCATCGGGCCTGGGCCTGGATCGAAGCGCAGAAGAAATCGGGCAGCGCTGAGATTTTCCGCTACCGGTTTGACCGGGGGCCGAAAGTGAACAAGGGGTTCTTTGGTGAACGGTCGGTGGTGGATGCCGGGGCGTTTCATTCCTGCGAGATATTGTATGTGTTCGACAATCTCGATGCATTTCCGTGGCTGGTCGATGCGGATGATCAGAAATTGGCGGATTTGGCGGCTGTCTATTGGGTCAATTTCGTCAAGACTGGTAATCCGAATGGCAATGGTTTGCCGGAATGGCCGTCGTATCGCGGAACCGGGCGGATGATGGTGATTGATGTAGCTGCCCGTGCAGAAGCGCCGATAGATGAGGCGCGGCATGAGTTTCTGGCGGAAGTGGTGGCCGAGGCGCAGTGAAGCCCCCAACCTGACCTTCCCCCGCAAGACGGGGGAAGGGACGCATGAGCCTAAAGGTGGGCGATCATCCGTGCAGCTTCGTTTTCACAGGTGTTGAGTTTGCTGCGATCCTCTCCGGGATGGAACCTAGCCCGCAGGGCTGTGGGCATCGGGTTGGGCGTGAAGAAGGTTACTTTTGGACCAAGGCGGGCGCATTCGGCTTGCCAGGCGCTGGCGATGGCGTGCTGGGCCAGTTTCGACGCGCCATAGGCGGCGGTGAAGGCTTGGCCGGCGCGGGGGTCGTCGATGAAGATGGCGCGGCCTTTGCCGGCGCGCAGCAGGTCTTCGGTGGCGGCGATCAGAGCGAGGGTGGCTTTGACGTTGATTGTCCAGCTTTTGTCGAAGTCTTTCGCATTCACTTGGCTGGCCGGGGCCAAAGGCGCGGCGTGGGCGGCGCAGTGGATCATGAGGTCGAGTTTGCCCCAGCGGGCCTGGATGGCTTGGGCCATGCGGTGCAGGCCCGCCTCATCGGTGATGTCGAGCGGGACAAGGGTGGTTGAGCCGCCGGCGGAGGTGATGATGTCGTCGAGTTCCTCGAGGCCGCCGCTGGTGCGGGCGAGGGCAATGATGTGGAAGCCTTGGGCGGCCAAAGCGATGGCGGTGGCAAAGCCGAGGCCGCGCGAGGCACCGGTTACGAGGGCGATTTGGGTGGTCATGGGGGGGGGTTTAGCAGGATAGGGGATAGCGTCAATCACGCGCCAGCATGCGGCGCAACATCAGGCGTTGGTGGTCTTGGGAGCCAAAGAAAATGGCGAGTATTGTAATGACCTGTTCCGTTTCGTCGGTCTTGAACCAAAAAATAAACCGATTTTTGGTCACGGACCGCGCATTGGGCGAATACTCGCGATGCAAGGTCCCTTGCAGGGGAAGTTTGGCCAAAGATTCCATTGCCGATTGCATACCGCCGATCCGCGCTTTGGCACGTTGCCGCGCCGAAGCAGTGTCATCGCCAAAGTTCACGTAGCTTTGGACCAGAAAGCTGTAAATGTCGTCGCGGTCGCGTCTGGCCGCGTCGGCAACCTCGATCCGATATGCCATAGTGTTACTGTTTTTCGGCAATCATTCGTGCGGTATCTGCTTTGAAAGCTTCCATTGAAATGAATGGACCTTTGGAACGCTCAAGCAGCAGTTCTTTGAGTGCGGCGAACTCGACCTCGCTTTGTTCGTTGTCCCTGCGCAACATTTCGATCCCCTGCTGCACCACGGCGCTGATGCTGGAGTAGCGGCCTTGCGCTACCATTTCGCGGGCAAAGGCGTTTTGTTGTTCGGTGATCGAGACGGATGCTTTGACGGACATGGGCGGGCCTCCTGCTAGTCGGATTATACTACTCAGTAGTATTTAGCGCAACGTTATTTGCCGGTGGCAGCGATTTCCATGAGCCGCGTGGCGATGAGCTTGCCGACCAACGCTTCGGGCAATGGTTTGGCGGCGGTGAATTGCACACCACCAGACGACCATTTGAAGGCAGTCAGGTCCGCCGCGCAGGTTTTCATGGTGGTGCCGCTGAATGACACGAAGGTGCAATGCGCCTTGGAGGCGGAATAGTCGGCAAAGGGTTTGGTGGTGCGAAACGCCGGGATGGCATAGGAAATGCATTCTTCGGCGTCGGGTTGGATGCGGTGGATGAGGGCGCGAAGCCCGGCGAGCAATTCGCGCTGGTCGGGCGGAATTTGCGCCATATAGTCGTCGTGGGTTTGAGGTTTGGGCATCGCGGCTGCTCCTTGCCATTGGCAAGCAGAGCAGGGGCGCTGCCCCTGCAACCCCGGGATATTTGGGCCAATTGGAGGGATTGGGTCGAAAAGGTGACTGCGGTGTTATCGGAGGTCCCGGGTCTGCGCCCGGGACAGCGGGGGCTGGGGTGGCTCAGCCCCCCTTGGTCACAAACCCCTTGCTCATCATGTCGGTGGGCCTGACCGGGTATTCGCCGGAGAAGCAGGCGTCGCAGAATTTCGGGTCGAGCACTTTGCGCCCGCCTTCCTCGCCGCAAGCGCGGTAGAGGCCGTCGAGCGAGATGAAGCGCAGGGAATTGACGCCGAGGTGGTCGCACATTTCGGCTTCGGTCATGTGGGCGGCGAGCAGTTTGTCGCGCTCGGGCGTATCGACGCCGTAGAAGCACGGCCACTGCGTCGGCGGCGAGGCGACGCGGAAATGCACTTCGGCGGCGCCGGCGTCGATCAGCATGTCCTTGATCTTGCGGCTGGTGGTGCCGCGCACTACGGAA
>JAYTCN010000347.1:0-3493 GCA_043736475.1 Paracoccaceae bacterium | reverse complement strand
TCGCCACGACACTCGCGACACGAATTCGCGGGCGCTCATCCGCGCCAGGGCGATGGGTCTGCGGACACAGGTTTTTGGCCGATTCGGTATGCGAATCTTTCGCCCCATGCTGATGGGTGAGGCGCACTGGCACGGCCATATAGAAGCAAATTTCCTTCAATCAGGCAGCATGATCTATATCATGGATGGCGAAGAGGTCACGGTTCCACCACGCAGCCTCGTTCTGTTCTGGGCCGGTGTTCCGCATCGACTGCGCAAGGTAACCAGTGAGGGCGACTCCGAGCCAAGACTGTGCAACATCTATCTTCCGCTCGACGAATTCCTGTCGATGCCGCACATCGCGCGCATGCAGACCGAGCTGCTCAGCGGGGCGATAATCTCGATTTCCGACGACCTGTGCGGCTGGTCCGGCCTGAACCGCTGGTACGGAGACTATCGTGATCGCAGGCCGGAACAGCTTGACCTGATCAAGATGGAAATGAATGCGGTCTTCTGGCGGACATCGTTGGTGCCATTCAACTATCTGAAAAGTCCGCATCAGAGCGCCCCCGGCAATGGCGCCGTCGCTTCGGTCCATGTCAGGCACGTTGTCGCCATGGTCCGCCATGTTCTGGAGAACCTGGACAAGAACCTGTCGAATCAGGACGTGACGAAAGTTACCGGCCTGAACGTGAATTACGCCCTGGGCCTGTTTTCGCGAACAATGCACTTGTCGCTCAAGAAATTCATCATTCGCATGCGCCTGCTCCGGGCCCGGGCGCTGTTGATGGAAACCGATACCGCCATTTCGAACGTGGCGCTGGAGTGCGGGTTCGGTTCCGTCACCCAATTCTACCATCATTTCGCCGCCGCCTATGGCACGACTCCAAGCCAAACAAGGACTTTCGGCCTGCCGGTTCGGCGGGCCTCCTAGACGGTTGCCAGAGACCAGGCAACACCCGCCAGTGCCGCCAAGGCAAGCGTCACAAAAGTGCCGAGTTTGAAGCGGAAAACGGCCAATAGCGCGGCGGCAACCAATGCCAGGGCCGCAAAGTCGATCGACGAAAAGTCAGGCAAGTCAATCGTGACCGCTGACCAGCGCCATTCGCCGACCCGGGCAAAAACAACATGAATGGCGAACCATATCGCCAGATTAAGGATCACACCCACCACCGCCGCCGTGATCGCCGAAAGCGCGCCGGTCATGGCCTTGTTCTCGCGCAGCTTCTCGATGAACGGCGCGCCGAGGAATATCCACAGGAAGCAGGGAACAAAAGTCACCCAGGTCGTCAGGATCGAGGCCAACGTCGCAGCGACATAGGGGTTGAGGCTGCCGCTGTCACGAAAGGCACCCATGAAACCGACGAATTGCACCACCTGGATCAATGGTCCTGGCGTGGTTTCGGCCATGCCCAAACCATCCAGCATTTCACCCGGTGTCACCCAACCGTAATTCTGCACCGCCTCCTGGGCCACATAGGCGAGCACGGCATAGGCGCCGCCAAAGGTAACCACCGCCATTTTGCTGAAAAACACGGCGATTTCCGAAAAAACATTGTCCGGTCCAAGCAGCCAGACCAACGTGATCACCGGCACCAGCCAAAGAGCCAAGAACACCGAGGATATCCGGAGCGACCAAGCCAAATTGGGTTGCGCATGAAGTGGGGTCGCTGCGCCCAGGGCAGAATCCCGATCTTCGAGGATGTCGCTGCCAGCCTTGCCATGCCCGCCGCCAACCCGGAATTCGGGCATGCCGGCGCGGCCACCCAAAAAGCCGGCCAGTGCCGCAGATGCAATAATCAGCGGGAATGGGACGTCGAACAGAAAGATCGCCGCAAATGCCAGGACCGCAATTGCGACCATGACGTTGTTTTTCAGGGCGCGTTTTGCGATCCGCAACACCGCTTGCACGACAATGGCCAGCACCGCCGCCTTCAGCCCGAAAAACAGCCCGGAAACTATGCCGGTGCTGCCAAATGCCGCGTAAATGTAGCTGAGAATCAGGATGCTCACGAAACCGGGCAAGACAAACAGCGAACCTGCGATCAGCCCGCCCTTGGTCTTGTGCATGAGCCAACCGAGATAGGTTGCCAGCTGCTGTGCCTCCGGTCCCGGCAGGAGCATGCAAAAATTGAGTGCATGCAGGAACCGGTGTTCTCCGACCCATTTCTTTTCGTCCACCAGGATGCGGTGCATCACCGCAATCTGTCCGGCCGGACCGCCGAAGCTGAGGGCGGAAATGCGAAGCCAGACGCGCAGTGCTTCCGCGAACGGTATGTCGTGGCTCATTTCGCGACCTTTGCCGAGGGCCAGTTGCGGGTTTCCTCGGTCGCGTCGCGACACCATCGGAACAAGGCGTCGTAAATCAGCATCCCCGCTTCCAGCTGGGCAAGATCATCCGAATCCATCCGTGACAAACCCAACGATGCCGCAAGCAAGCCCGCCGCCTCCGGTTCCAAATCCAACCGGGCCGTATCCGCACCGCGCACGATGCGGGCCAGCCGGTCCAATGGACCGCTTGCCAGGCCGAATTCTTCGACCATCACGTCAAAGGTGCAGCGGTCATTCCGATGGCTCCAATGGACGCCTTCGATGTCGAACGGAGTCGCGTCAAATCTGTCAGCCACGCCCGCCACATCGGCCGGATTGACGAACAGGAATACTGCTTTTGGATCCACGAACCTGCGGATCAGCCGCGGGCAGGCGATGCGGTCAACCTTTGGACGCGAGCGGGTGACCCAGACCGAGCGACCGTCGCGTGTTCTTGCGGCCAGGGCCTGCTCGGGCACCAGCGGCAATTTGGCGGCGACCCATTGTTGGAAGCCGCCGTCCAGGGCCTCGGCACTGGCACCGGCATGTCGCAACCAGGCGGCAACGCCCTGCCCCAGTTTCAGGCCCTTTTGGCAATAGACCACGGCTGCCTTGCCGGCGTACTGGCTGGCCCAACCGGCCACATCCGCATACGGGCGCCGTTGCGCCGTGGGAATGAATCTGGGGTCGGCAAGAAAATCTTCGTCGGTGCGGACATCGATCACCGCCGGGCTGTCGGGTCTGCCAAGCAGGCGCCACAGCTTGTCATTCGGAATCGTGTTCAGGGATGGCATTGCCAAATCCTTTCCAGAGCTACGATGAAAAAGTGCGATACTCTGGCTGGCGCCTCGTGGGGCAATCGCAACCCCATGGCCAACTTCATGGGCAACCCCAGGCGATAAGTCAAGTTCCGGCCTGTCGCGGCGGCGAAACTGCGGCGAGCCGCCAGATTTGACTTTGGCCACCGTCAACGACGATGTCGCCCGCCCACCGGGTTTTGCGCGCGCCAGGCCTCGTATTCCGCTCTTGCGTCCTCGTGCAGCGGATAATAGCGCTGCAGCGCCCCGCCTTCGAGCAACTTCAACTTGGAGAATTCTTCCCATTCGTGGTGTTCCGAGCCCTTGGCTATCACTTCCCCGGCACGCGCGGCGGGCACGACGACAGCCCCGTCGTCGTCGGCGAGGATGATGTCGCCGGGGATCAC
>JAYTCN010000346.1:0-3495 GCA_043736475.1 Paracoccaceae bacterium | reverse complement strand
GCAGCAGCCATGTCGGCCCATGCAGCGGGTGCCGCTGCCAGGACCGCGCTCATGGCGGCAGCAGACAACAAGTGCTTACGCATCTTCGTCCTCCCTTGTTTCGATTCTTACTCGCCTTCGCGTTAACCGCGAACGCGCAATCCTTCGTATGAGCGCATTCACGTGTCAAGTGAAACTATTTGCTTTTCATTATACTTTCATTTTGGCATGCTTGACCGAATATATGGAACCTGCGTATGCAATCGAAATGGCCCTGACACTTCGGCAAAATGATATTCTGTCGCTTATCAAGCAGTCCGGCAAAGTCGGAGTGGATGATCTCGCGGCGCAATTTGACGTGTCAACCCAGACAATCCGCAAGGATTTGAACGAACTTGCGCAGCGCGGGCTGGCGTCGCGGGTTCACGGCGGCGCCATGCCGCGCGCTTCGATTGCCAATGTTGCCTACGAAGACCGGCGCCAGATGGCGAGCACCGAAAAGCAAATGATCGGCCAGTTGGCGGCGTCGCTGATTCCGAATAATTGTTCGATCATGCTCAACATCGGCACCACGACCGAGCAGGTTGCGCGTGCGCTTTCGCATCATTCCGACCTGGTGGTCATTTCCAACAACGTCAACATCATCAATTCGCTGAGCGGTTCTGCCTCCAAGGAACTGATTCTTGCCGGTGGCACCGTCCGGCAGAGCGACGGCGCGATTGTCGGTGATGCAGCGGTCGAGTTCATCTCGCGCTTCAAGGTCGATTTCGCCATCATCGGCGCATCCGCCATGGATGACGACGGCGCCGTGCTCGATTTCGATGTCCGCGAGGTTTCGGTCGCCCGCGCCATATTGCGCAACGCCCGCACCCGGATTCTGGTCTGCGACGGACAGAAATTCCAGCGCAGCGCACCGGTTCGCATCTGCGACATCGCCGAAATTGACTATTTCGTCACCGACCACCAGCCCTCGGCGGAATTCGTTGCCGCCTGCGAGCGCGGTGGCACGACCATACTGGCGGCGGAGGTCGAAGGTGGACGCCGCAGCGCCTGATCCGGTCTATGACCTGGTCATCATTGGTGGCGGCATTAACGGCTGCGGCATCGCGCGCGACGCTTCGGGGCGCGGGCTGAAAGTGTTGTTGTGCGAAAAAGATGATCTGGCTCAGGCCACGTCTTCGGCCTCGACCAAGTTATTTCACGGCGGTTTGCGCTATCTCGAATACTTCGAGTTCCGCCTCGTGCGCGAAGCCTTGAAGGAACGCGAAGTGCTGTTGCGGGCCATGCCGCATATCTCCTGGCCATTGCGCTTTGTCTTGCCACATCATTCGGGTCTGCGGCCGAGATGGTTGTTGCGGCTGGGTCTGTTCGTTTACGACCATCTTGGCGGACGCAAGATTCTGCCGCCGACAAGAACGCTCGACTTGCGACGCGACCCGGCGGGAGTACCGTTGCAGGATCGTTTTGCCACGGCTTTTGAATATTCCGATTGCTGGGTCGAGGATTCGCGGCTGGTGGCGCTGAACGCCCGCGACGCTGCCGACAAGGGCGCTGAAATCCGCACCCGAACCGCCTGCCAGTCGGCTGAGCGGCGTGACGGAGTTTGGCACGTTACCCTGCTCGACAGCACCAAAACCCCGCACGTCGTCCGGGCCCGCGGTCTGGTCAACGCCGGTGGGCCGTGGGTCGAAGACATCTTTCGCAGCAAATTGCGGCAGAACTCACCCGACAAGACCCGGCTGGTGCGCGGATCGCATATCGTCACCCGCAAATTGTTCGAGCACGAGCGGCCGTATTTCTTTCAGCAATCCGACGGCCGGATCATCTTTGCGATCCCCTATGAGACCGATTTCACCCTGATCGGCACCACCGATCTCGATCACACCGGCGACCCTGGCAGTGCGGCCTGTTCGGACGAAGAACGCGAATATCTGTGTCGTGCAGCCTCGGAATATTTCAAAAGGCCTGTCACCACGTCCGACGTGGTCTGGACCTATTCGGGCGTCAGACCGCTGTACGATGACGGTGCCTCCTCGGCCACCGCGGCAACGCGCGACTACGTTTTGAAAATCGAAACCGTCGATGGCACTGCACCATTGCTGAATGTTTTTGGCGGCAAGATCACCACCTATCGCAAACTGGCCGAGGCAGCGCTGACCAAGCTGCTGCCGTTTTTCCCGAAATTGGGTGCAAGCTGGACTGCCGGTGCGCCACTTCCCGGCGGCGACTTCCCGGTGCCGGGCGTGCCGGACCTGATTGCAAGTTTGCGGAAATCCTACGCGTTTCTCGACGAGAAATGGTCAAAACGCCTGATCCGCGCCTATGGCACCTTGGCGTTCGCACTGTTGGGTGACGCCAGAACCAGCGCTGATCTGGGACAGAATTTCGGCTGGAACCTGACCGAACGCGAGGCAGAATGGCTTTGCACCCAGGAATTCGCCACCTCGGCTGCCGATATATTGTGGCGACGCTCAAAACTGGGTCTGCGATTGAACCCAGACGACGTGCAACGCCTCGAAAACTGGTTTGCCCGTCGCGACCCAAAAGCTGACAGCGCGGCGAATCGTTTCCAAATCACGAACAATTTGATTATTTAGTGCCAGATTGTTTAATTGTTGGATTTCCCCCATCTCCGTCCGATCGAATTCAACCAACGGAGATCATCATGAACATCACAATTCTCGGAACCGGCAACATGGGCCAGGGACTTGCCGCATTGTTCGCCAAAGCCGGCTACAATGTCACCTTCGGATCGCGCGACGCCACGAAAGGCGCTGAAACCGCAAAGACGCTCGGCGTATCGTCGGCGAGCATCAGCGCCGCTGCCGCCAAGGCTGAAGTGATCGTCCTCGCTGTCCCCTTCAGCGCGGTTGCTGACACGATCGCGGTTGCCGGCGACCTGTCGGGTAAAACCCTGATCGACATCTCCAATCCGCTGACCGCTGATTACATGGGCTTGACGGTCGGTCACAGCACCAGCGCGGCTGAAGAAATTCAAAAACTCGCGCCGACCGCCAACGTGGTCAAGGCCTTCAACACGATTTTCGCCAGTGTGCTTGCCAATGGCGGTCAGGTTGGCGGCAAGCCGGCCACGGTGTTCGTTGCCGGTGATAACGACAAGGCGACCGCACAAGTTGCTGACATCGCTGATAAATCAGGATTCAAGGCGGTTCAGGCTGGCGGACTGAAAGTTGCCCGCTATATCGAACCGGTTGGTGGTTTGAACATCGTGCTGGGTTACGGCAAGGGCCACGGCACCTCGATCGCGCCGACCTGGCTTTTCGAAGCGGCATAACGGAACAAGGGCGGCGGGGCTGGCCATGGGCACAGCCTCGCCGGCGATCCCGGTTCTGGAGCAGGATGTTGTTTGAAGGAAACAACATCCTGCTCCAGATTCTTGCTGGTCGCGTGATTGACGAGGAAAACCGGATTCCACTTTTCCTCATCACGCTCTAGGCGGCGTCTTCATTTAGGCGAGCCAGATCATGGCACATGCGATGGTGACGAATGCCCTGA
>JAYTCN010000345.1:0-19948 GCA_043736475.1 Paracoccaceae bacterium | reverse complement strand
AGGGGACAGCGCCGCAGAAGCGCGCTGCTGAACGCGCTTTCAAGCTGCCAAGCGTCCATGCTGCCGACTGGATGATTTGGCTGGATGCCGACGAGTTTCTCAACATTCACGCCGGTTCTGGCCATCTTGCCGCCCTTGCCACGGCGGTCGGCGAGTCACGCGGCATATGCATAAATTGGCGGATATTTGGCAGCAACGGCATCAAGTATTGGCCCGGCGGGCTGGCTGCCGCGGCATTTGTGCGGGCGTCGCGCAAAAGCTTCAACCTGAACCGACAGATGAAGACGTTATACCGGCCGGGCCCCGACATAACCGGTCTATACCTGCACAAACCCGAGGTTTCGGTCGATTTTGTGGCCAACGGCGGCTACTTCATCAACGCTGAAAAGCATCGGTTGCCGGATGATTTTTACCACGCGCGGCGCAATCACGGCGATCCGGTCCATGAATTGCCGGCGGAACTGGTCAGCCACAAGCTGGCACAAATCAACCACTACGCCGTTCGAAGCTTTGATTCCTACGTCAGCAAGCGGCACCGCGGCAACGGGTGGAAAAGCGCTGGCGAGACGGCCCGGGAACAACGCTATCGGTACCGGTCTGGATTCTGGCAAAAGCACGACAGGAACGAAGCCGAGGACAGGTCCATATGCCGGCACCTGCCTGCTTTGCGGGCAATGATCGCAGAGGCAATGTCGCATGTCGCCATACAACGGGCGAATGAGGACTGCCTGAGCCGATTTCGCGCAGAATCCGAACGCTTGAAAAGCGAGATCGATACGCTGGCAGAAAACATCGCCAAGGGTTTCGGCGACTACTGACCGACCGACAGCGTTCGCGGATCAAGCCCGGCCAAATGCGGGAACCCTTCGGCGATCATGCCTGCCGCCGAGGCCCGGCTGATCACTTCGTCGCCGACAATGGCCCGCGAATCGTTGGTGCCATGTACTGTTCGGACGTATTGCGGCGTCGTTGTTTCGACAAGAAAGCTCGGATGTCTTTCGCCGATCTTGCGATGCGAAACCGCGAAAACGCTTTTTTTGCTGCCCGGTTTTGCCAGCAAGGCAAGGCCCAGGTTGGTGTAGGGGACAACGCGCCGCGCGAAAGCTATTTTTTCTTCGGCAATGAACATCGAAAGGCCAAACGGAAATGAGAAAAATGCATAGTCGTCGACGGCCGCGGGAAAGCGTTGCCGCTCGGATATCTCGTTCCGCAAGTTTGCCACATAGGACTTCGCCAGCGCGTCGTCGTCGTCCAGCACAACTTGCGCAACCCAGGCTTGGCCGGGCGCAAGTTTCGCGGTTTCCATCATCATTTTTCTGGAGGCGTAGCCAGGTCTGGCAAACTTGACGACAACCTTTTGGCTGCCCAACATATCATTCGTCAGTTCCGTCAGTTTTCGCTGGTACGCTTGCGGCATTTTAGCCGAGGTCAGAACGATCAATTTAAAGTCGTCGTCGGTCTGATGTTGCAAGCTGGGCAGGGTGATTCTTTCGAACAGGGCAAATCGTCCGTCGAGCCGTTGCGGTGCGAACAGTTTCGTTTCGTCGCGACTGACCGCTGATCGCCAGCCGCTTTGACCAAGAAAAGAAAAGCGTGTTTGGACGATTATCTGCATTTATTCCCTGTCGGTTCGGCTCGCTTTTGACTGGTTTCGGGTTTGCAAGCCTTTTGGCAGTATGTCTTGCGAAAACCGGACCGGCGCAATGGCAGGCCTTGCGGGAATCGGCGAAAATTCAGCCCGATGCGCCCTGGTTTTGTCGAATTCCTGACCGAGCTTGCCGATGCCGTCGCTGAATCATTGTTTGGGCGGGCCAATCCCGCTACGCTTTGGCGAATTGTTGCGAACAGGAGGAATCGACGTGAAAAATAATATGTGGGCCGCAACCGCGGTTGCTTTGCTTGCTTTGACCTCGCCTGCCCTTTCCCAGGAACAATTGGAGCTGACTCTCGACCAATATGTGGCCATGATCAAAGCCGAGGGTGGCCGGTTTGACTATTCGGCCAAGAATGTCGGATCGGATGGATCGGTCGAGTATCGCGACCTGAAACTGGCCGCCGGTGACGGCTCATTCGGGATCGATACCCAGTGGCTTCGCGCCACGCCCGATGGCGATTCCGTGGCCGTGACAGTGGCGCCCAGTGTGTTGGTGACAATGACGCAGGCAGGCGCGACTGAATCCAGTACCGTGACAATGACGTCGGAGAATTTTTCTTTGGTGACAAATGCCATCGTTCCCGATCCGGCCATTCTGGAAATCTTCAGCGTCGCTCTCACGGCCGATGCGCTGAAAGTCGGCGATATGACCGGCAGTAATCCATACCTGACAGCTTTGAATATTGAACAGACCGGCCTTGCCATAGCCTTTAACTATGATGGCCCCGCGCAAACGGCCGCCGGCTCGTGGACGGCTGATGTGATCGACGGTGTCTATGCCATCGTGATGGAAGGCATGGAAAGCTCGACAGATTCCACGCTCAATGACTTTGTGATGAGCGTTGATTTCGATATTGCCGATGAAGCAAGCTTTCCGTTGTTCCTGACTGGCGAAAAGAACTTTTCCGCCAAATTCTCGACATCCGGTTCGACGGGTACCGGCACCACCGCGCAACCGGGCATGTCGTTTTCTTATGAATCGACGGCTGGCGCTTCTAGTGCTGTCGTGGAAATCATCGATGGTCTGATGACCTATTCGATCAAGGGTGTGGACGCGGCGATGCTGTTGACGCCGGTCGGGATGCCAATGCCGCCGGTGAACCTGACCATGAAGGAAGTGGGCATGGACGTGATCGTGCCCTTCAATGCCGTCGATACTCCGGCCGAGGCCAAAGTTGCCCTCAAGTTTGGCGAATTGGCCGTGGGTGAGGAATTATGGTCGATGTTTGATCCAGGTCAAACCATTCCGCGGGACCCGCTCAACATCGATATCAATCTGACATCGATGATCCAGATCGTCGGTGACCTTTCTGCCGCGATAGGTGGGGCGGTGACGTCGCCGACCGAAGTGGCGAACATCAATGACTTGACGATCAATTCGTTCCTCATTTCGATGGCGGGCGCATCGGTCAAAGCGGGCGGCGGTTTGACGTTCGACAATACCGGTCCGTTCCCGTTGCCAAAGGGGATCGTCAATGTCGAGATCAATGGTGCCCAGGGGTTGTCGCAGAAGTTGGTCGAACTTGGCTTGATTGATGCAATGCAATCGGGAATGGCGATGGGCATGATCATGTCGTTTGGCAAGCCGGGGGCCGGGACCGATCAGTTCACCTCCGAGGTCGAGTTCCTGGAAGACGGGTCGATCACCGCCAACGGCCAGCCCCTGCCGATGTAGGGCTGCCGAATCGGCCCCAGCCGGCGCGCTCTGGTTGGGGTCATGCAGCGCCGCTTTTGCGCCGCAAGTAAACGTAAAGCGCGCCGCCGCCGCCGTGTTTGTCGTGCGCCTGCGCAACTTGCAATATCCGCGCCCGCAGCACTGGCTGGGCCAGCCAGTGCGGCACCGAATGCCGCAGAACGCCCTTGCGGATGGGCATTGCACCGGTTTCTTCCGGCCACGCCCGGCCTTTGCCCGTGATCACCAGAACCAGCCGCAATCCGGCGTCATGGGCGGCAAGGATGAAGCCTCGCAGACCGGCGTGGGCGACGTCCGCCGTCATTCCGTGCAGGTCCAGCCGGGCTTCGGGTCTGAGCCGGCCCTTGCGCAGTCGTTCAAAATTACGCCGGTCCATTTGTATGGTGTGTTGCTCCAGAGGCGTTGTCGCCATGGCCACCGTTGTTTTGGCTGCGAGTGAACGGCTACCGAGCACAAACGGTTCGATGTTGATTTCATGCTTTTTTGTCGGCGCCGCGCCGAGGATCGGTGTCGGTGTCTTTGGCCTTGCAGACCGCAAGGGTTTAGCGGTTGCGGACACCCGCCGCCACAGTTCGCGATCCTCGTCCGAGATTCCCTTGCCTTTGCGCGCCATGTCTTAGCGGGGAATTTTGGGTCGGAGCGTGACCAGCGTGCCAAGTTGATTGAGCCGGCCGGCCACGTCGCCAGCTGCACCGCCGTTTCCAAGAAAAAGATCGGCCCGATCCTTGCCCTTGATCGCTCCGCCAATGTCTTGCGCCACAAACAATTGGTGCAGCGACAGTGTCGGTCCTTCCGTTGAAACCCAGACTGGGTACCCCAGCGGCACATGAGCAGGATCAATCGCCAGGGACCGCACGGCGGCAAGCGATATGCCCAGACTGCCGACCGGTCCGTCTTCGGCCAGGAGGTGGTTCAGTTCCCGAAAGTAGGCATAGGATGGGTTGTGCCACAGCAGAGCGAGCCCCGCCCTTGGATTTTCCAGCACGTAACTGCGAATCGAGTGCGCGGTAACGGCCTTCTTTTCGATCAAACCGCGCCGGATCATTTCCTGTCCGAGCGAGCGGTACGGATGTCCGTTGCTGCCGGCAAAACCGATCCGGCACAGATCGTTCGAGGCAAAGCGCAATCTGCCGCAGCCCTGCAATTGCATCATGAACACATCGATCGGCTCGCTGACCCAAGCGATAACGCCGCAGTTTCGTGATAACGATCCCTTGTCTATTTCCGCCCGACTGAAATCGCGGAATCCGGGGTCCGGCAGCGCGTAGACGGGTTGGGAAAAATGCGCTGTTTTCGTTTTTGATGCCGCAACTTCTGGCTCGTAATACCCGGTCAGATGTGCGCTTTGGGTCAGAAGTGTTGGTTGAAAGTGCCGCTCAAACCATTCCTTCGGATCACCCGCCGGTTCAATCGGCGCCGCCAGTCTGGCGGCATGGATCGATCGCAGATACGTCGCTTTGGCGGCGGCGTGGTCATCGCCGTCCCAGTTTACGAGGCTGGCATAGGAAACAGGCGAAAAGGCCGGCGCTGGCGCCGGGACCATCCTCTCAGGCTCCGGTGGCGACCAAGACCCAGTTGAGGTTATTCGACCCCATTACGCGACTGAATGTCCACACGTCTTTCTGTCGTCGAATGGTCTTGGTGTCACCCTCAACCACCTGCCCCGCGCTGTCTCGGACGACAGAGGTCATTTCACCAACAAATCTGAGCGTAATGTCGGCCTCCTTCGTCCGCGCATCCAACTCGGCCTTGATTACTTTCACTTCGCGAACGCCAACGAAATTGGCCTCTACCTTCCAGCCCTTCTCCTTGCGCGATTCGACGACGCTGGAAAAACTGGCATAGACCTCGGGTGACAGGAAATTTTCGAGTGTTTCAAGATCGCCACGTTCAAATGCCATGAGAATCATCTCGTAGGCTTGCTTTGCCCCGTGGGCGAATTGCCCGACCCTGAAGGCGGGCTCCACTTCCTTCATGGCGCTCAGGGCAAGCCCGGTATCGCCCTTGGCATCGACGTAGTCAGCGATGTCGTGATCGGTCGTGCCGCCGTCAATGACTTCAAAACTCCGGTCGTCCTTAAGGCCCTTCGCTGGTGGAGAAAGGCGTTCCGCCGGTTTTTCGAATCCGTCCCGAGTACCCAAAACGCTGCGCAGGCGCAGGATCAAAAACAGCGCAATCCCAGCCAGGATGATAAGTTGAATCATCGATGATCCCATCGGGTCTTCCTCCAATTCAATTCCGCGCCAATAGTATTTCGGCTTTGTCCCCTCTATGTAGGTATTCGCGAAAGTTAAGTCCATTGCCTGACAGCACGGACAGCATACAGGAACACGTGATGCCGTTGATTGCACTCATTCTGGCGATTCCCATGGCGGAAATTGCCGTGTTCGTTTGGATCGGCGGTTCGATCGGAACGCTGGCGACACTATTTTTGGTGGTTGGCGCGGGCGTCTTGGGTTCACTTGTGTTGCGTTCGTCAGGAATGAGCATGTCCGGTGCTGTCCAGCAAGCGATGGCACATGGACGTAATCCTGGACCCGCATTGGCCGAAAATGCGTTGCTCGCGGTGGCTGCATTGTTATTCATTGTCCCGGGGTTCTTGAGCGATCTTGTCGCCATGGTTTTGCTGCCACGTCCGGTTCGCCGGTTTCTGGCCGAAAGAATGACCGGGGTTTCCGCGGTGCGTCACCATGGTGGCTCAGCGGGATCCGATGTCTTGGATGGCGAATATGAAATTGTCGAAGGTCCGCCTGCCGCGCTCAAGAATGACACGATGCCGCCAGCACGATGACCGCGGCAATTGAAGCTTTCACCGACCGGTGCTAAACCCCGCCCGACCCATTCTTGAAGGAACAGATTTCATGGCCGAAGACTCCAAGCCCGCACAGCCATCGCTGCCGAAAGTACGGGTCATCAACCAGTATATTCGCGACCTTTCTTTTGAGAACGTGGCAGCGCAAAAGGGCACGGCCCAAGACGCCAAACCGGAAATAACCGTGCAGGTTGGCATCGATGCCCAAAAAAAAGCGGGCGACAATTATGAAGTGATTCAAAAACTCAAGGTCGAGGCAAAGGCGGGTGGAGCCGCAATCTTCATACTGGAGATGGACTTTGCCGGGCTTTTTGAAGTGTCCAATGTTCCAAACGAACAGATGCATCCATTCCTTTTGGTCGAATGTCCGCGACTGGTGTTCCCGTATCTGCGTCGAATCGTTGGCGATATCACCCGGGATGGTGGCTATCCGCCGTTGAACCTTGACAGCATCGACTACCTCAACCTGTATCGGCAGGAGTTGGCGCGACGGCAGGCAATCCAAGAAGCCAAGACCGCTACGATTTCCTGATCAGGAAACGTTTTTCCACAGCGCCGCCGGACCAAGCTCGTCAACAAAAGCGGCATGAGCCGCCGATTCGGTTTCGCTAAGTCTGGAATTTAGCGGTTTCGGCCTGACCAGTTGCGCGGTCGCCTTCATCATTGTCGAAACGATTGGTCCGCCCGCGCTCGTTCCCAGCAACAAGCCCGGTTGCCTGCCGCCAATCAATTCCAGATAGACCTCGGCCAGGATCTCGCTGTCGAGAAGGGCGCCGTGTTTTTGTCTTGCCGAATTGTCGACCCCAAACCGACGGCATAGCGCGTCGAGCGAGTTCTGCGCCCCTGGAAATTTTCGCCGCGCTATTTCCAATGTGTCGATCGCCTGATCCGGCGGTAGTTTTGCGTGGCCTGCCCACGAAAGTTCGGCATTCAGAAACTTCATGTCGAAGCTGGCATTGTGGATCACCAGCTTGGCGTCGGCAACAAACGCGATGAAGTCGGCTGCAATGCCGGCAAATACCGACTTGTCAGACAGGAATTCGGCACTCAGTCCATGAACAGCAAAGGCGCTGGCCGGCATATCCCGTTCTGGGTTCACGTAGTGATGAAACGTTCGCCCCGTCGGCATATGATTGAGCAACTCAATCGCGCCGATCTCGACAATGCGGTCCCCGGCCTCGGGGTCAAAGCCGGTTGTTTCGGTATCGAGCACGATTTCACGCATTATTTTCTCTGTCCTCAATCTTTTTGATCAGATGCATGACTTTCTGGCGGGCGGCATCCATCCCTTGGCCCGTATCGATAATGTAATCTGCCCGATTGCGCTTTTCCTCGTCGCTGATCTGGCGCTTCAGGATCAGCTCAAGCTCGATCTGTGACATGTTGGCACGCTGCAAGAGTCGCAGTTTTTGAATCTCCGGGGTGCAGGTGACAACCAATACGCCATCGACCAAAGCGTCTGAACCGGTCTCGAAAAGGAGCGGTATGTCGAGTACGATCAGTTTATTGCCGAGCTTTGCGCCCCGTTTTATGAAATCGTCCCGGTCTTGCGCCACCAGTGGATGAACGGCTGCCTCGACCAGGCCCAGCAGTTTGGGGTCGCGCGCCAATTCGATTTTCAGGATTGTTCGGTCAACCGCGCCGTTGCGCACAGCGCGCGGGGCCAACTTGGCAATCGCCGCTACGCCAGCGCCATTGCTTGAATACAGCCGGCGTACCGTTGCGTCGGCGTCCCAGACAGATATGCCTTCATCGGCAAACATCCTCGCAGTTGTCGATTTTCCCGTGCCGATAGAGCCGGTCAGCCCGAGCAAATAGGGCTGGTTTTTCAAGTTGACAGCACCGCGCGGCGCAGATCGTCATCCACGTCTGGTCGCACGCCAAACCACGCTTCAAAACCCGGCACCGCCTGGTGCAGCAACATCCCCAGTCCATCAACGCAACGAAGCCCGCGCGCGCGCGCCGTCGCCAGAAATGGTGTCTCCAATGGGGCGTAAACGATATCCGCCACGACAGCCGATTCCGCGGCAGCTGCAATTGAAACCTTCATTTCCGGTTGTCCAACCATACCGAGCGAGGTTGTATTGACGATCGTTGCCGCGCCGTCCATGGCGTCAGACGCCCGGTTCCAATCAATCGGATGCACCCTTGCGCCGAAATGCTCCTTCAGGGCCTCGGCCCTGGCCCGCGTACGATTTGCCAGCCGAACCTCGGGTGCGCCGTCGGATAAAAGCGCGGAGACAACGGCGCGGGCCGAACCTCCAGCGCCAAGAACCAGCGCAGGACCCGACGTGGCCTTCCAGTCCGGGCAGGTTTGCTTGATATTCTGGATGAATCCGTATCCGTCCGTGTTGTCGGCCCGGATTGTACCGTCTGGTCGAAACGTCAGCATATTTGCGGCACCGATAAGTGCGGCACGATCGGTTACGGCGTCGGCAATGGAAATTGCCGAAACCTTGTGGGGGATCGTCACATTGACACCGCGAAAGCCCAACAAGTGCAACGACCGCAGGCCCTTTTCAAAATCTGGTTGTGACAGGCTGACTGGGACGTAATAGCCGTTGATTCCGTACCTTTTCAGCCAATGCCCATGCAGCCGTGGCGACTTTGTGTGCCCGACCGGAAATCCGATGATTCCAGCCAACGGTGGGGGAGTTTCAGTCATTCTTCCACTATGCCCCGTGTCCTCAGGAAGCCAAGAACTTCCAGCAAGGGCAGGCCGAGGATCGTGAAAAAGTCCCCGTCAACGCGACTGAACAATTGGGAACCCTCGCCTTCCAGTCGATAGCATCCGACGGATGACAGAATATCATCGCCGGATCGCCGGATATAGCCCTGCAGAAAGGCGTCGCTGAAGTCGCGCATTTCCAGTTTGGCGCGCCCGATGTGACGCCAAACAGCGTTGCCATTTTCATAGATAACCGCGCCGCTGAATAATTCGTGCGTTTTACCCCTCAGAAAACGCAGCGTCCTTTCCGCCCCCGCCGCGTCGGCGACCTTGTCAATCATTGTGCCGTCGCAGAGTAGAACTTGATCAGCGCCCAGCGTCAAGAATCCGGGATTTCGATCCGCTGCCCGCTTCGCCTTCATTTCCGCAAGTGTATCGGCGATGTCGCGCGCTGGTGCCCGCGCGGTCAACATTGCTGCCTTGACCGACGCTTCGTCAATTCTTGTCGGGACAGCCCGAAAGGAGACCCCCGCTGCGTGCAACATGTCGGCGCGAGCCTTTGATCCGGATGCCAGAATCACGCCTTGGGTCACTTTGGCCTCCGCTTCGCATTGTTGACATGTGTGTGAACGGAATTCTGAGTTCGGTCAATTTTTGGTCGCGCTTGCGAGATCCGCTTTTTTCGTGCCGACAATTCAGATTTTATCCTCAGTTTACCCAAGTTGGCTCCTGGGTTGACGGTAGGTGCAGTTTCCTGTGGGCGAAGCGGGGATCGCGAATTGATCCAGTTGTTATCCACAGGTCTGGATATCAAGTAAAACATTAAGTCTTTGTAATATAACAATAAAATATCTTTTTTTGAATGATTCCCGCTCTCGGGGCCACAAAGCACACTTCCATCACCAAAGCAATTCATGTCAGCAGATTTGTGGGTTGATTGCGCATCGCGTTAATCCACACGATTCATTTACCCTACCAATCACTACAATCTTTCTTAATATACTTTCTTTTCAATAGGGCCAATTCCGAATGCCCATTGCCTTTTTTCTTGAGAGCACGCATGAGCAGCTTTCTAGGCGACGCCTATCCGTGGACGAAATCATTCCACATCATTGCTGCCATTTCCTGGATGGTTGGCCTTCTCTATCTTCCGAGGTTGTTTGTCTATCACGCGGAACACGGCGATCCCGGAACGGATCTTTCAGAGACATTCAAGATAATGGAGCGTCGGTTGCTGAAATATATCATGACACCGTCGATGCTGCTGACGTGGCTATCGGGTATTCTGCTGGTCTTTACCCCCGGCGTGGTGGATCCGGGGTTGGACATTTGGTTTCAGGTCAAGTTCCTGGCAATTCTGGGGCTGACTTTCTGCCATTTCTGGCTTGGCGAAAGGCGCAAAGAATTCCTTCATGACCGCAACAGCCGTTCCGCCAGAACATTCAGACTCATCAACGAGCTGCCAACGGTGCTAATGATTGTCATTGTCGTAATGGTTGTGGTCCGTCCATTTTCCTGAGTGACGTCGCCAGATTGACATTCGACCGGTAAACACCTATTTGCATTTCTCAACCTAGGGCGTTCTGTCCTGTTTCGGTTTAGCCGACCCCACCCACCCAATTCGAGATCAAGACCCAATGGATAATTTGATGGACGTTGAGCAACTGTCCTTGGCAGAGCTCAAAGTTAGGACCCCTGCCGATTTGCTCAGTATGGCCGAAGAACTGGAAATCGAAAACGCATCTACCATGCGCAAGGGCGACATGATGTTCGCCATTCTGAAAGAAATGGCAGAGGAAGGCGTCGAAATTTCCGGCGACGGCGTACTCGAAGTCCTGCAAGATGGATTTGGCTTTCTCAGGTCAACGACGGCAAACTATTTGCCGGGCCCAGACGACATTTATGTCAGTCCGAACCAAATTCGCAAATATTCGCTGCGCACGGGAGATACGCTTGATGGCGTGATAAGGGCGCCAAAGGAAGGCGAAAAGTATTTCGGCCTGGTGAAAGTCTCGCTGATCAACTTTGAGGACCCGGAAAAAGCCCGGCACAAGGTGAATTTCGATAACCTGACGCCGCTCTATCCCGATGAGCGGTTGAAAATGGAAATCGACGACCCGACGATCAAAGACAAATCCGCGCGGGTGATCGACCTGGTCGCCCCAATCGGCAAAGGCCAGCGCGGCCTGATCGTGGCGCCGCCCAGAACTGGTAAAACCGTTCTGCTGCAAAACATCGCCCACTCGATCGCAACCAATCACCCAGAATGTTTCCTGATTGTGCTTTTGGTGGATGAGAGGCCCGAAGAAGTGACCGATATGCAGCGTTCGGTCAAAGGCGAAGTCGTTTCTTCGACCTTTGACGAGCCGGCAACGCGCCACGTTGCCGTGGCCTAGATGGTGATTGAAAAAGCCAAACGCCTTGTTGAACACAAACGCGACGTGGTCATCCTGCTTGACTCGATTACCCGTCTTGGCCGCGCTTTCAATACAGTTGTGCCGTCGTCCGGCAAAGTGTTGACCGGCGGTGTCGATGCCAACGCGCTGCAACGGCCGAAGCGTTTCTTTGGTGCCGCGAGGAACATCGAGGAAGGGGGCTCTCTCACCATCATTGCGACAGCATTGATCGACACCGGAAGCCGGATGGATGAGGTTATTTTTGAAGAGTTCAAGGGCACCGGTAACTCGGAAATCGTTCTCGACCGCAAAGTGGCCGACAAACGCGTGTTCCCGGCCATGGACATACTGAAATCTGGCACCCGCAAAGAGGAATTGCTGGTCGACAAGGGCGATTTGACGAAAACCTTTGTTCTGCGCCGGATATTGAACCCGATGGGAACGACGGATGCGATCGAGTTCCTGCTGGGCAAGCTGAAACAGACCAAATCGAACGCTGAATTCTTTGATTCGATGAACGCCTGATACGCTGGCAATTGCCCAGCGCGGCCGGATCGAGACGCTAGCCGATGGACATTGATGACACGATATTCGCCGTGGCGACCGCCCGTGGCAGGGCCGGGGTTGCCGTGGTTCGCGTGTCAGGCCGCCTGGCTCACGACGCCGTTCGTTTGTTGGTGGGCGACCTGCCAGCGCCGCGTCGCACGGCGTTGCGGCACATACGCGACCCCAAAAGCGGTGAAGTGATCGACCAGGCCCTGGTCTTGATATTCGAGGACGGCAAAAGTTTTACCGGGGAAAACGCTTCGGAACTGCATTGCCACGGTTCCACCGCTGTCCTGACAAAAGTGCTTTCGATGCTTGGTGAAATGCCCGGCCTTCGGCTGGCGGAGGCGGGCGAGTTTTCTCGAAGAGCCTTGGAAAACGGTCGGCTCGACCTGCCGCAGATCGAAGGATTGGGTGATCTGATTGCGGCCGAAACCGAATCACAGCGGCGCGCCGCAGTGCGGGTGATGGACGGAGAATTGTCGCGGCGCGTTCAGGTATGGCGGCAGTCTTTGCTGCGGATTGCCGCGCTTCAGGCCGCCATGATCGACTTTGCCGATGAAGACGTTCCCGACTTGAACGAAGAAGTAATCAATTTAATTCAAAAGGTTAACAGTGAATTGAGGGCCGAACTGGCGGGCAGCGACGCCAGAGAGCGGCTGCGCGACGGATTCGAGGTTGCCATTGTCGGTCGACCCAATGTTGGCAAATCAACGCTGCTGAATGCACTCGCCGGGCGGCAAGCGGCCCTGACGTCGGAAATTGCCGGCACGACCAGGGATGTCATCGAGGTTCGGATGGATCTGTCGGGATTGCCGGTGACTTTGCTTGACACCGCCGGAATTCGCGACACCACCGATATGATTGAATTAATGGGGGTGGAGCTGGCCCGTGTGCGGGCCGAGAAGGCGGACTTGCGGGTCTTTCTTTTGGATCCGGGAGAGGCCGGACCAACGGATACCGTCGCGTTTCAGCCAGGGGATATAAAAATTCAAGGAAAAGCGGACCTGGCAACATCCAGCTCCCCGGATTCACTTTCGGGAAAGACCGGCGAAGGCGTTGACCGACTATTGGACCGCGTGACGGGGGTTTTGTCTGACCGGCTGGTCGGCACGGGAATCACGATTCGTCAGCGGCACCGCGTCGCAATCCAGGCCGCATTTTCCGGTTTGGAAAGCGCCATGGAGCGTGTAAAGACTGGGATCGGCAGCGAAGATATCGCCGCCGAGGAGGTTCTCGCAGCGGTTCGATCTTTGGACAGCGTCATCGGTCGGGTTGATGTCGAGCAGATTCTGGGCGAAATTTTCGCCAGTTTCTGCATTGGAAAGTAGGGACTGTTTCACGTGAAACAATTCGCCTTTGATGTTCTGGTCGTCGGTGGTGGGCACGCGGGCGTTGAAGCAGCGCTTGCTGCATCGCGCTTGGGCGCACGGACAGCACTTGTCACCCACCGATTCGACCGACTCGGCGAAATGTCATGCAACCCGGCGATTGGCGGCTTGGGAAAAGGCCATCTTGTCCGTGAAATTGACGCGCTCGACGGATTGATGGGTCGCGCGGCCGACGCCGCCGGGATCCAGTTTCGCCTGCTGAACCGGCGAAAAGGTGCCGCCGTTCAGGGACCGCGCTGTCAGGCTGATCGGGCACTTTACCGAAAGGCAGTCCAGGCTGCCTTTGCGAATTCGTTGGCGCCGCAAGTCATAGAAGCCGAAGTCGCCGATCTGACCGTCGCCAATGACCGGCTGTCGGGGGCGATTCTGGCCGACGGCTCGGCGATTGCCGCGCGTTCGGTTGTATTGGCCACGGGCACGTTTTTGCGGGGCGTTATTCATATCGGCGATACGTCGCGTCCGGGCGGAAGGGCCGGTGATTCAGCATCGGTAGCGCTGGCCGAAAGGATGAAGGCGCTCGGCCTTCCGATGGGCCGCCTGAAAACAGGCACGCCTCCGCGCCTGAACGGGAAAACCATCGATTGGTCGCGTGTTGAAATGCAACCCGGCGATGATGAGCCGGAGCTGTTCTCGTTTCTGTCGGAAAGGCCCGCGGCGCGCCAAATTTCATGCGGCATCACCCACACGAATGAGCGGACCCATGATCTGGTCCGTGCCAATCTGAGCCGGTCGGCGATGTACGGCGGCTACATTTCCGGGGTTGGACCGCGGTACTGCCCGTCGATAGAGGATAAGGTTGTTCGATTCGCTGATAAGACATCGCATCAGGTGTTTCTTGAGCCGGAAGGTCTTGATGACGACACCGTGTACCCAAACGGCATTTCGACGTCACTTCCCGCAGATGTTCAAACCGAATACGTCCGCACTATCAGGGGCCTGGAGAATGTCGAGATCACAAAACCAGGTTACGCGATCGAATACGACTTTGTCGACCCGAGGGCTTTGCGGACGACGCTCGAGCTCAAGGCTCTGCCGGGATTGTATCTCGCCGGTCAGATAAACGGCACAACCGGTTACGAAGAGGCGGCAGCACAGGGTTTGGTTGCGGGCCTGAACGCCGCCAGGTCGGCGCAGGGCCGGGCGCCATTCGTTCTGGACCGGGCGCAGGCCTATATCGGGGTGATGATTGACGACCTGGTAACCAAGGGTGTCACCGAGCCATACCGCATGTTTACGTCGCGGGCTGAGTTCCGGCTGTCGTTGCGAGCCGACAATGCCGACCAACGACTGACGGGTTTGGCGATTGAGCTCGGCTGCGTTTCCAGGGATCGACAGGAGGCATTTGCCCGGAAAATGCTTGAACTGGCAATAGGGCAGGCGAGGATCGAAGCGCTGACCCTTGCGCCCGGTCAGGCCATGGCACATGCGCTTCAAATTAGCCGGGATGGTGGCCGCAGAACTGCCGCAGAACTTCTGGCCCACCCAGATATCACGATTGAAAGACTGGGCGAAATTTGGCCCGAACTGGCCTTGATGGCACCGGGGACGGCCCGGCAACTGGAGATCGACGCCCGCTACGCCCCGTATCTTGAGCGGCAGCAAGCAGATATTTTGGCAATGCGTCGCGACGAATTTCACGCAATTCCCGAAGGATTCGAATATTTCAACGTGGTCGGCCTATCGAACGAGCTCAAGACAAAACTGGCAGCCCAGCGACCCGAGACTTTGGGGCAGGCGGCGCGACTTGAGGGCGTCACGCCGGCGGCAGTGACCCTGCTGCTTGCCAATATCAAGCGTGGCAGGGCGAAAAAGCTGGCATGAGGGCGATAGGCTCACCGGAACTCTTCAGCATAGCCTTCAATGTTTCACGTGAAACAATTGACAGGCTGATTGCCTACGAAAAACTGCTACGAAAGTGGAACGATAAAATCAACCTTGTCGCAAAGTCGACACTGGCTGATATCTGGCACCGTCATTTTGCCGATTCTGCCCAACTTTTGCGACTGGCCAGGCAAAAAACCGGTCTTTGGGCGGATTTCGGTTCTGGTGCCGGATTTCCGGGATTGGTCATCGCAATTTTGGCGAAAGAAACTTTACCGGATCTGATGGTCGTCCTGGTGGAGAGCGATACGCGAAAATGCGCCTTCCTCGCGACGGTAAGCAGGCAGCTCGGCCTTAATGTCAGAATCGAAAACGCCCGCGTGGAGGCGTTGGCCAACCTGGGAGCCCGCACAATCTCTGCTCGGGCATTGGCGCCGCTGGATGAACTTTTGCCCCTTGCGCGGCGACACCTGGCAGATAACGGCGAATGCCTGTTTCTCAAAGGGGCAACAGTCGAATCGGAATTGACCGCCATAGACCGAATCTGGAATAGTTCTGTCGAGACAATCCCTAGCGTGACCGACCCGAGCGGGGTTGTTTTAAGAATCGGAGACATTCAAATTGCCTGAAACGCCGTCCGCAAACGGGCGTGACCCCTACATTATTTCCGTGGCAAACCAGAAAGGCGGAGTGGGCAAGACCACGACGGCGATAAACCTTGGAACGGCACTTGCTGCGGTGGGAAAGCGCGTCCTGTTGCTGGACCTTGACCCGCAGGGCAACGCCTCGACCGGATTGGGAATATCGCAGCGCAATCGACAGGTGACCAGTTACGATCTGCTGTTGGGGGACTCCAGCGTCTCTAAAGCCGCCCAATCGACGGCCGTTCCGAACCTTTTTGTGGCTCCCGCGACGATTGACCTGAGTTCCGCAGACGTTGAACTGGTCACCGACAAGGCGCGGGTCTTGCGTTTGCGCCGCGTTTTACGCAATCCAGAGACGCAAGCCTGTGATTTCGACTATATTCTCATCGATTGCCCGCCATCGCTCAACCTTTTGACAGTCAATGCCATGGTGGCTTCGGATTCGGTGCTGGTCCCGCTGCAATGCGAGTTTTTCGCTTTAGAGGGCCTGTCTCAACTCATGTTGACAATCCGTGAGGTTCGCCAAACCCTCAACCCGAGGCTGCGAATCCAGGGCGTTGTCCTGACGATGTACGATCCTAGAAACAATTTGACGACCCAAGTAGAGGACGACGTGCGTCAGAACTTGGGCGAGCTGGTCTACGAAACCGTTATCCCGCGCAATGTCCGCCTCAGCGAAGCGCCGTCGCACGCCGTGCCAGCGCTGATATACGATCACCGCAGCGCGGGCAGCATTGCTTATCAAAAACTGGCGGCGGAATTATTGCGCCGGGTCCGCGACACGGCCAATGTCTGAAAAGGAGTGCAGAAATGTCTGACAAAAAAGCGCTGGGCCGCGGGCTTTCGGCATTGCTGTCCGACGTGGATTTGGGCGCAGACTACGGCAGCAGTGCAAATTTTGCGGCCGGTCGACCGCGACAGCCAGATACGTCGCTTCCCATTGAGGTGCTGCACCCCAATCCAAACCAGCCGCGACGCGGGTTCGATGCCGCCGCGTTGGCCGAATTGGCCCAATCAATCCGGGAACATGGAATTATCCAGCCGCTGATCGTTCGCCCGCATCCAGAAAAAGCGGGCCAGTATCAGATAGTCGCCGGCGAACGACGTTGGCGCGCTGCGCAAGAGGCGCGAATTCACGACGTCCCCGTTCTGATCCGCGAGATTGGTGACGCCGAGGCGCTTCAGGTCGCAATTATCGAAAACATTCAGCGCGCTGACCTTAATCCGATGGAAGAAGCGCAAAGTTACCGCACTTTGATGGACAATTTCGGTCATACACAGGAAAAATTGGCCGAAGCGCTGGGCAAGAGCCGCTCGCACATCGCAAATATGCTGCGCCTTCTGACATTGCCCGAAAAAGTCATGGCGTTCCTGCGCGACGGCAAGATCACGACCGGACATGCCCGCGCCTGTCTGGCCGCCGATGATCCGACGGCATTGGCTGTGGCTATTGTCGAGTTGGGCCTGTCGGTGCGGGAAGCGGAGGAACGGGCGAAAGCGCCGAAAAAAATGCCGGGTCAGAGCGCAGCGAAAGACCGAAAGTCAAAAGACACCGACACTATTTTGTTGGAACAGGACCTGTCGGCCCTCACCGGCTTCAAGATCAGCATCGAGCACGTATCCAATGAAAAAGGCGGAGAGCTCAGGATTCGATACAGAAATCTTGACGAATTGGATGCAGTTGTCCGTCTGTTGTCCGTCAGCCAGGCGGATTCTCCGGCCTAGTCACCACAAGGACTGCCACGACGGTCAACAACACAGCCTGGACCCACAAAACATAGGCAGGCGCACCTATTGCCAACCCGGCGCCAAGAGACAGAACAAGCCCGAACACGGCAGCGATTTTTGGATTTCGCCGGATAATGCCGTGGTCGCGCCAGTCATTGACCGGCGGCCCCACAAAGCGGTTCTTCAGAATCCAGCGCTGCAGCCTTGGCGAAGACCTTCCAAAAGCCCAAGCGGCGATGACCATGAAAACCGTAGCCGGAACCAGCGGCAAGACAATGCCCAAAAGACCAACCCCGAACGCCGCCAATCCGAAAACAAGCCAGACGTTTCGCATGAATCAATCCAATAATCGCGCGATGACGGCGTTCAAGACGAGTCGGCCGGTTTTTGAAGCAATAATCCTTGACCTGCCAAAACGCAAAAAACCCTCCTTTTCCATTTCGCGAACAATGCCATCGTCGGCGAGCCTGCCGCCCAGCCTGGCAAAACGCTCCAGGTCACAACCTTCCGCCAGTCGCAAGGACATCATCAAATATTCCGTCGCCTGGTCCGCCGGGCCAACGCCCTCTAGCGGCAATTCGCCGGTACCCACCCGGGTCGCTGCCAGCCAGACCGCCGGGTCGCGATGCGTCGTTGTGGCATAGCGCGAACCACTCAGCGTCAGCCTGCCGTGCGCACCCGGTCCGACACCGGCAAAATCACCGTAGCGCCAATAGATCAGGTTGTGCCGACCCTCCGCACCAGGGCGTGCGTGATTGGAAACTTCATACGCCGACAGGCCGACGGCAGCGCACATGTCTTGTGTCATTTGATAAAGATCGGCCGCCGTGTTGTCATCGGGCAGGTCACGCAACAATCCCCTCGCCTTCATCTCGCCAAACCGGGTACCGTCTTCAATGGTGAGCTGGTACAGCGACAGATGGTCGGCCGCCATTTTCAATGCCTGTGAAAGCTCATTCTCCCAGTCCTTTAGCGATTGGTTCTGGCGGGCATAGATCAGGTCGAAGCTGACATGCCGAAAATTTTTCTTTGCAATTTCAAAGGCTTGAGTGGCTTCCGCGGCAGAATGCATTCGCCCGAGTACTTTTAGGTCGTTGTCCCGAAGCGCTTGAACTCCAAGCGAGACGCGGTTGACACCTGCCTTTGCATAAGCTGCGAAACGTCCTGACTCGACCGATGTTGGATTTGCTTCCAGCGAAATTTCGGCACCGAGGCGGATGCCCCAGACCCGATCTATGGTGTCGATGATAGCGGAAACGGTCGACGCAGGCATCAAGCTGGGTGTGCCACCCCCGAAAAAAATCGAATCAACCTTGCGATCCGGCACAAGTGCAGCCGTACGTTCAATCTCACTGACCAACGCGTCTTGCCACAAGGTTTGGTCGATGTTGCCTTTTACGTGCGAATTGAAGTCGCAGTACGGGCATTTATGCAAACAAAACGGCCAATGAACGTAAACCCCGAATCCAGCGTTTTGCCAGTCTTCCACGATCAACCCCTGAATGCCGTCACTTCGATTTCGATCATCATCTCGGGCCGGATCAAACCGGCGATGACCATCGTCGCCGCCGGGCGGATTTCACCAAAGGCCGCACCCAGCGCCGGCAACGCCGCATCAAGCAGCTTGGAATCTGCCAAAGTGTACTGAACTCTCACAGCGTCCTCCATGGTGAATCCGGCCGTTTCCAGCACGTTTCTGATGGTTTTGAAGCAGTTCGATGCCTGTTGAGCGACACCCTGCGGCATGATCATGGTGGCGTAATCATAGCCGGTTACGCCAGAGATAAAGCACCAATCCCCTTGGACCACGGCACGGCTGTAGCCCATGGTTTTTTCAAACGGCGAGCCGGTGGATATAAGAACCCGCTCCGATTTCATGTTATTTCCCCTCAAAACAGGCAAGGACCAATTTCCTGAACGCAACGGCGCGATGGCTGATTTCGTTCTTTTTCCAGCGATCCATTTCGCCAAACGTCATGTCGAAACCGTCGGGTTGAAAGATCGGATCGTAGCCATGGCCCAACGCGCCACGCATTGGCCAGACAAGTTGGCCGTTGATCTGGCCGTCGAACACCGCGTCCTCGCCGTCCGGCCAGGCCAAAACCAAAACGCAACAGAATCGGGCTGCTCGCGGGAACGGCGCGCCTTTGGCCTCTAACGCGTTCCAGGTGCGCGTCATTGCCAGCGTGAAGTCCCGACCATTCGCCGTTTCCGCCCAATCGGCGGTGTGAACGCCTGGCGCACCGCCAAGCGCTGCGACCTCGATGCCACTGTCATCTGCCAGCGCCGGCAGTTTTGACTTCCGCGCCGCCGCATGGGCCTTGATCCGCGCATTGCCGACAAACGAAGTTTCGGTCTCCGTCGGTTCGGCCAAATCCAGTTGCTTGGCTGACACAACTGCAATCCTGTAAGGCTCCAATAACCGGGAAATTTCCGCCAGTTTGCCGGCATTATGCGTGGCAACCAGCAACCTATCGCCTGTAAACCGGCGTTTCACGCGGTGGCAACTTTCTGCAAGGCGACCAGTTCAGCAATACCGGCTTCGGCCATGTCAAGCAAAGTGGCAAGCTGGGCGCGGGTAAAGGTCGTGCCTTC
>JAYTCN010000344.1:0-3502 GCA_043736475.1 Paracoccaceae bacterium | reverse complement strand
GGTCATTTCGATCGGCGACGTGGTCAAGGCGCGCATTGTCGAGGTCGAGTCGGAGAATTCGGCACTTGCGGAAATGATTGCAGGTCATTGATTTTCAGTCAATATGCGCTCCGACTTGAATCGGTGCCGGAACGGAATCCCAGATGAAACGAACCGGCCTGTATCCCGGTACTTTTGACCCGGTCACTTTGGGTCATGTCGATATTATTCGCCGGGCCTGTTCGCTTGTCGACGAGCTGTACATCGGGGTTGCCATCAACCGTGACAAAGGCCCGTTGTTTTCGCTGGAAGAACGGGTTGCCATGATCGAGGCCGAAACGCTGCCAATCGCCCGCGCCACCGGCGTGACGATCATTGCGCACCCGTTCGAAAATTTGCTGGTCGACTGCGCGGCCGAGGTCGGCGCATCAATGATCATCCGCGGTTTGCGCGCGGTGTCGGATTTTGAGTACGAGTTTCAGATGGTCGGCATGAACCGGGCGCTGAATCATGAAATCGAAACCGTATTTCTGATGTCAGAAGCGAAGTATCAGGCGATCGCTTCGCGGCTGGTCAAGGAAATCGCGCGATTGGGTGGTGATGTTACGCGATTCGTGCCGAAAGGCGTTGTCCCGCTATTGGCAGCCAAATTCGCGGCCGGACGCGGTTGAGCGCTTTATCATTCCTGAACCTTGGACTAGGGTCCGGCCGCCGTCAAAAGAAGGAAAAACGCATGGTCACCATCAATGACCCGGAAAATACCGTTGTCATCGAGCTGAAGCATGGCCCGGTGCATATCGAGTTGCTGCCCGAAGTCGCCCCCAGGCACGTCGAACGCATGAAAGCGCTCGCCCGCGCGGGTGAGTATGACAACGTCGCCTTCCATCGGGTAATTTCCGGCTTCATGGCCCAGACCGGCGATGTCGAGAACGGCAACATGGCCAAGGATTTCAATCTTCGCCGGGCCGGTACCGGCGGGTCAAAGCACGCTGATCTGCCGGCCGAGTTTTCGCGCTTGCCTTTTGACCGCGGCGTGTTGGGCGCAGCGCGGTCGTCCTGCCCGAATTCGGCCAACAGCCAATTTTTCATCATGTTCAAGGAAGGCCATTTCCTGAATGGTCAGTACACCGTCTTTGGACGGGTGATCGCCGGGATGGAGAACGTCGACAAGATTGCCAAAGGCGAACCGCCCAGCGATCCGGACCGGATGATATCCGTTAAAGTAGCGGCGGATATGTGATGCAGAACGCGGTGAAAGCACTGGTTGCCGGGATCGCATTGGCGTTCGGGACGCCTTCTTTTGCCCAGGATCCGGAAAATGTTCTGGTCATCGACATTGCCGCTGCCGCTGGTGACGGATTGGTCGAAATCGAACTGTTGCCCGATCTTGCGCCCAATCATGTCAGGCGAATCAAGGAACTTGCCCGCGCCGGCAGCTATGACAACGTGGTGTTCCACCGGGTAATCGACGGTTTCATGGCCCAGACCGGCGACGTTGAATTCGGTACCGTGGCCAAATTCCCCGAAGGCGCCGCCGGCACGGGCGGATCGGCCTTGCCGAACCTGGACGCCGAATTCAGCGCCGAACCCTATGTCGAGGGCGTCCTTGGCATGGCGAGGTCGCAGGACCCCAATTCCGCCAACAGCCAATTTTTCATCATGTTTACCGAATATCCGTCATTGAACGGTCAATACACGGTGATCGGGCGGGTGTTGAGCGGGCAGGACGTGGTTGACCGGATCAAACGCGGTGACAGCAATGCCAACGGGCTGATTTCGGGCAACCCGGATTACATGCGCAGCGTGAAAGTGAAAGCCGACTTGTGACACCGTGACAGGGCCGGATATCCGGCCCTGCCGTTCACCGGCGGCGCACCAGCGCGTGGCGTTTTTTCCCGGCCGAGAGTTTCAGCGTCCCGGCAATCTCGGCCGCAGTTACCAGCGTTGCCGCATCGGCAACCGTGACATCATTGATCTTGGCCCCATTGTCGGCAATCAGGCGTTTGGCCTCCTTGCCCGATGCGGCCAGTCCCGATTTCACCAACAACTGCACGATCGAAATGCCGGTGCCGATATCGGCGCCGGTGAGAAACAGGGTCGGAAGATCGTCACCGACTCCGCCTTTGCCGAAGACTTCGGCCGCCGTGGCTTCGGCAACTTTGGCGGCCATGCCGCCGCGGGCCAGCCGGGTGGCTTCGTTGGCGAGCACCACCTTCGCCGCGTTGATTTCCGACCCGCCAAGGGCACCCAGCCTGGCGCATTCTTCGACCGGTAATTCGGTAAACAATTTCAGGAACTTGCCGGTGTCGGCGTCGGAGGTGTTGCGCCAGAATTGCCAAAAGTCCCAGCTGGGCAGTTTCGCCTCGTTCAACCAGACCGCGCCGGAGGCCGACTTGCCCATTTTCGAGCCGTCGGACATGGTCAAAAGCGGCGTCGTGACGCCAAAAACCTGCGTCGCTGAAACCCGTCGGGTCAGGTCTATTCCGTTGACAATATTGCCCCATTGGTCGGATCCGCCCATTTGCAGCAAACAGCCGAAACGCCGGTTCAATTCCATGAAATCATAGGCTTGCAGCAACATGTAATTGAACTCGAGGAAGGTCAGCGACTGTTCGCGTTCCAGCCGAAGTTTGACAGAATCGAAGGTCAGCATCCGGTTGATGGTGAAATGCCGGCCGAAATCCCGCAGGAAATCAACGTAGTTGAGCTGGTTCAACCAATCGCCGTTGTCGATCTGGATGGCATCGGTCGGGCCATCCCCAAAATCGAGATAGGCGGAAAACACCGAACGGATTCCCGCCATGTTGGCCGCGATCTGCTGATCGCCGAGCAATTGGCGGGCTTCGTCCTTGCCAGACGGGTCGCCGACCCGGGTTGTTCCGCCACCCATCAGGGTAATCGGTTTATGGCCGGTCTTTTGCAACCAGCGCAACAGGGTCACCTGGATCAGGTTGCCGACATGCAGGCTGTCGGCGGTGCAATCAAAACCAACATAGCCGGGCACAATTCCGTTCATAAGGGTCTGATCGAGCCCCTCCAGATCAGTGCAGTCCTGCAGGAAACCGCGGGTTTGCAGGACGTTGAGAAACTCGCTTCTGGGCCGGAACGACATTCTGATTTTCCACGGGAATTCAAGGTTCCGCGGATGTATAGCGGATGAGACGGGAAAAGAAAGCGGCCAGGGCATGATGAAAGTTATCGGCTTGATGAGCGGCACCTCGCTGGACGGCGTCGACGCCGCCATTGTCGAAACCGATGGTGTGGGAATTGCTGATTTCGGACCGAGCATTTTCGTGCCTTACAATGCCACGGAACGCGATATCCTGCGCGCGGCACTGGGGCTTTGGCAGGATGCCGGTCCTGAACTTTTGTCCGCAGCCCTGGCAATCGTCCAAGACCGCCACGCCGAGGCGATCTCGCGTTTGCCAAAGGCAGATCTTGTCGGGTTTCACGGCCAAACGCTGGCCCATGATCCGGCCGGCGGTCGCACCCATCAACTGGGCGATGGTGCGTTGTTGGCCGA
>JAYTCN010000343.1:0-3515 GCA_043736475.1 Paracoccaceae bacterium | reverse complement strand
AGTCGGTCGAAGCCTTGCTGGTGCATCTGGCGTGTTACCGGATTGGGCTGATCGTGGTGCCGTTGTTTGCGTTGTTTGGCCCAGAGGCTTTGCTTTATCGGCTGGCGGATTCGGGGGCCAGGGTTCTGGTCACGGATGCCGTCGGTTTGGCAAAGATCGACGGCATTCGGGGTGCTTTGCCGGAGCTGGCCGAGATATTCCCGGTTGAGCGGTTTTGGCGCGAGGTGGACAAGGCGCATGACCATTGCCCGATTGTGCCGACCTTGCCGGATGATCCGGCGTTTATTGCCTATACCTCCGGCACGACGGGCCAAGCGAAGGGCGTTTTGCACGGGCACCGGGTCCTGTTGGGACATTTGCCGGGGTTCGAGACCCAGCATGACTTTCTGCCGCAAAAGGGCGATTGCATCTGGACGCCGGCGGATTGGGCCTGGCTGGGCGGATTGTGCAACGTCTTGTTGCCAAGCCTGTATCACGGCGTGCCGGTGGTGTTGCAGCCGGCGGGCAAGTTCGAGCCGTTCGCGGCAGTGGATTTGATGCGGCGCATGGGGGTGAGGAATGCGTTTTTGCCGCCAACGGCCTTGCGGTGGATGCGCCAAGCCGGGGTTTCGGCGCCCGATTTGCGGCTGCGGACGGTGGCCTCGGCCGGGGAAATGCTGGGGGCCGAGATGCTGGAATGGGGGCGCGAGCATCTGGGGGTGACGATCAACGAGGGCTTTGGTCAGACCGAGTGCAATCTGTTCCTGGGAAATTCGCAGACGGTGTTCCCGCCGAAGCCGGGGTCAACCGGCAAGGCGGTGCCGGGGCATCTTGTGGCGATTGTCGATGCGGAGGGGCAGGTTGTGCCGGATGGGGTGGCCGGCGAGATCGCGGTGGCGCGGCCCGATCCGGCGCTGTTTCTGGGCTACTGGAACCGGCCGGAGGCGACAGCGGCGCGGTTTATTGGCGACTGGCTGCGCACCGGGGATGTCGGGCTGCGCGATGACGCGGGCTATTTCCACTTCAGCGCCCGCGCCGACGATGTGATCACCTCGTCGGGCTACCGGATCGGGCCGGGCGAGGTCGAGGAGTGTTTGATGGGCCACCCGGCGGTGGCGATGGCGGGGGTTGTGGGGATGCCGGATGCGGTGCGGGGTGAGGTGGTCAAGGCTTTTGTGGTGTTACGCCAAGGTTTCGCGGGAGATGCGGCGGCGTTGATCGGGTTTGTGCGGTCCCGGCTGGCCCCGCATCTGGCGCCGCGCGAGGTGGTGTTTGTCCGGGAACTGCCGGTGACGGAGACCGGCAAGATCAGGCGGCGGGAGTTGCGGGGGGCGGTAGCCGGGGATTCCACCCCCGGACCCCGGGATATTTGAGAACAGAATAAATCGAGAAACGAAGCGGCCCAGGTTCGGGACCGGAGCAGGGTGGCGGAAGGCCGGGTCAGCGTTTTTTGGCCGCTTTCGCCGCCCGCAGTTTCTCCATCAGCTTCTTCGCCAGTCCCGGTTTGTTGGTCTGCTGGCCCCGGGCGACGGCCAGCGCGCCGGCGGGGACGTCCTGGGTGATGACCGAACCGGCGGCGATCAGGGCTTCGGCACCGATTTTCACCGGTGCGACCAGGGCGGAGTTCGAGCCGATGAAGGCGCGGGCGCCGATTTCGGTGCGGTGTTTGAAGACGCCGTCGTAGTTGCAGGTGATGGTGCCGGCGCCGATATTGGCACCCTCGCCGACATGGGCGTCGCCGATATAGGACAAGTGGTTTACCTGTGAACCTTGATCGAGCACCGCATTCTTGATCTCGACGAAATTGCCGACATGGGCGCCTGGTCCGACTTCGGCCCCGGGGCGCAGGCGGGCGAAGGGGCCGACGATGGCACCTTCGGACACATGCGCGCCTTCGAGGTGGCTGAAGGCGCGGATGGTGGCGCCGTTTTCGACGCTGACGCCGGGGCCGAACACAACGTAAGGTTCGATGATTGTTTCGGGACCTACGGCGGTGTCTTGCGAGAAATAGACCGTGTCGGGTGCCTGAAGGATGGCGCCGTTCTCGATTGCCGCCAGCCTGCGAGCGGACTGAAAGACCGATTCAGCCTTGACCAGGGCTTCGCGCGAATCCACGCCGATCGTTTCGGCTTCGCTGCAGGTGACCAATCCGCAGGTCAAGGCCCGGGCGCGAGCCAGAGCGACGATATCGGTCAGGTAATACTCGGCATTGGCGTTGTCGCGGCCGACCTCGGCCAGAAGCGAGAACAGTGTCCTGGCATCGGCGCATAGGACGCCAGAATTGCATAAGGTTACGGTTTTTTCGGTTGCATCGGCATCCTTGGCTTCGACAATTCGTTCGAGATTGCCGCTTTTATCGCGGATCAGCCGGCCGTAAGTGCCGGGTTCGCTGGCTTCGAAACCCAAGACGACAACCGCTTGGCCGCGATCACGTTGCCCCAGCATTTTCTCGAGCGTCTCGGTGCGGATGAACGGCGTGTCGCCATAAAGGATCAGGACATTGCCGTCGAAACCTTTCAGCGCGGCCTCGCATTGCCGGACGGCATGGGCGGTACCGAATTGTTCGGACTGGGTCACGATGATGGCGGCATCGTCGATTTCGTTCACGGCCTTGGCCACCATTTCAGCCGCATGGCCGACGACGGCGATCATCCGGTCGGGTTCGAGCGGCATGACACTGGCCATGGCATGCGCGACCAATGGCGCGTTGCCGATGCGGTGCAGCACTTTGGGCAGCTCGGATTTCATCCGCGTCCCTTTGCCCGCGGCCAAAATGATTGCGGCTAATGCCATGATGAAACCTCGCGCGGAAACCCGTTGTTCGCCTTAGCAGTGATGTGGCAAGGAAGGAAGGCGATAGCTGGAAGAGACAGGTGCGCACGGCGATTTTTGATCTGGACGGAACCTTGGCCGACACGAGCGCCGATTTGATTGCGGCGGCGAATGCCTGTCTTTTTGCCGAAGGCATCAACCTTTTGGACCCGGTTGCCGACGCGGCAACGGCCTTTGGCGGCGGTCGGGCGATGTTGCGGGCCCGCATCGACGACAACAGGGTAGTGGATCGGCTTTATCCGGTTCTGCTCGGCCATTACGAAGCGGGAATTGCCCGCGAAACCCGTTTGTACGACGGCGTTGCCGGTGCGTTGGCAATGCTGTCGTACCGCGGGTGGAATTTGGGGGTTTGCACCAACAAGCCGGCCTATCTGGCCGAGATTTTGCTACGACAATTGGACATTCGCCACGTTTTTCAGGCGGTGCTGGGGGCGGATTCGCTGGCGGTGCGCAAACCCGATCCGGTGCATTTGTGGGAAACGATCCGGTTGTGCGGCGGTTCGCCCGGCCAGGCGGTTTTGGTTGGTGATACGATTACCGACCGGGTGACAGCAAAAAACGCGGGGGTGCCGTGTGTCCTGGTCACCTTTGGCGCGGATAATGATGCTGTGGCGGCGCTGCACCCGGCGGCGCTGCTGCATTCATATGCCGATCTGCCGGACCTTCTTGAGGCAATCCATCCGCGATCAAACCGCGCTTGAACC
>JAYTCN010000342.1:0-20064 GCA_043736475.1 Paracoccaceae bacterium | reverse complement strand
GCCCGGCACGGTATCGGCGGTCTGCAGGTGACAAAATTGCAGATCTATAGACAACCCTAGGTAGAAATGCTATTTTTCGGTCCGGGTGTAAGGGGTGGTTAACCTTTGTGAACCAGACTTTCCTCCGCGAGGGGGATGAGCGTGGGCCATGACAGGAGAGCCTAATGCGTGTTTTGTTGGTCGAAGACGACCCGACGACGTCCCGCAGCATCGAAATGATGCTGACATCGGCAAACCTCAACGTTTACGCGACCGACCTCGGCGAAGAGGGCATCGACCTGGCCAAGCTGTACGATTACGACATCATCCTGCTCGATCTGAACCTGCCCGACATGCACGGGCTGGAGGTTCTGCGTCAGCTTCGGGTTGCGCGCATTGAAACGCCGATCCTGATCCTGTCGGGCACCGACGATTCGGAAAGCAAGCTCAAGGGTTTTGGTTTTGGCGCCGACGATTATCTGACCAAACCGTTCAACCGCGACGAGTTGGTCGCCCGGATTCACGCGATCGTCAGACGGTCAAAAGGCCATGCCCAGTCGGTGATCACCACCGGCGAAATCCGGGTCAACCTTGACGACAAGACGGTCGAGGCCGCCGGGTTGCCGGTTCACCTGACCGGCAAGGAATATCAGATGCTCGAGCTGCTTTCGCTCCGCAAGGGCACGACCTTGACCAAGGAAATGTTTCTCAACCACCTCTATGGCGGCATGGACGAACCCGAATTGAAGATCATCGACGTATTTGTCTGCAAGCTGCGCAAAAAGCTGAGCGAGGCAACCGGTGGCGAAAGCTATATCGAGACGGTTTGGGGCCGGGGCTATGTCTTGCGCGATCCGGTCCCGCAAGTTGCCGAACGCCGGGTTGCGATGCGGGCATGATGGTGGCGCCAAAGCGGGTCATCAACAAACCATGGGCTTGAACGGACTGGACGCAGCGATTGACTGACCTTATCCCTTGGGGCCCGGACGGGCCTTCTTGGAAAACAATATGGCGGAGCGCAAACCAGTCGAAGCAGTGACGGCACGCGAGGCCGCCGACGAATTGCGGCATCTGGCGCTGCGCCTCGAACGCGCCAATTCGGCCTACCACGGCGACGATGCCCCAATGATCAGCGATGCCGAGTACGACGCCCTGAAGCGGCGGAATTTGGCGCTGGAACGGCAATTTCCGGATTTGAAACGCCCCGACTCGGCGTCGGACCAAATTGGCGCCGCGCCGGCGGCGGGTTTCGGCAAGATCAGGCACCGTGTACCGATGCTTTCGCTGGAAAATGCCTTCGCCGATGCCGACGTGGCCGACTTTGTTGCCGGCATCCGCAGTTTCTTGAATTTGCCGCCGGACGCGGATCTGGCATTCACCGCCGAACCAAAGATTGACGGGCTTTCGCTGGCCCTGCGCTACGAGGCTGGCAAACTGGTCGAAGCGGCGACCCGGGGCGACGGGGAAACCGGCGAAAATGTAACGCTGAACGCCCGGACGATTGCCGACATTCCGCAAGGACTGACCGATGCGCCGCGGGTTCTGGAAGTTCGCGGCGAAGTTTACCTTGGCCATGACGATTTCGCGGCGCTGAATGCGCGTCAGGCCGCCGCTGGCGGAAAACTGCTGGCAAATCCGCGCAATGCCGCGGCCGGATCGCTGCGACAGATCGATGTGTCGGTGACGGCAAGCCGGCCATTGCGCTTTTTCGCCTATGCTTGGGGCGAAGTTTCCGAACCCCTTGCCGCCACCCAAACCGGTGCCCTGAACCGGTTGAAAACCTTGGGATTCAAGACCAGTGACCTGACGCAAACGCTGACTGGAGACGCGGCAATATTGCGGCACTACCGCGCGATTGAATCGCGCCGGGCCCTGTTGGGCTATGACATTGACGGCCTGGTCTACAAGGTTGACCGTCTGGATTATCAGGCGCGCCTTGGGTTTCGGTCCAGCACGCCGCGTTGGGCGATCGCGCATAAGTTTCCGGCGGAAATCGCCTGGACCGAACTGCAGGCCATCGAGATTCAGGTCGGCCGGACCGGGGCCTTGTCGCCGGTTGCGCGCCTGCGGCCGGTGACTGTTGGCGGGGTGGTGGTTTCGAATGCGACGCTGCACAACGAAGATTATATTGCCGGTCGCGACAGCAAGGGCGGGCCGATTCGGGAAGGCCGCGACATTCGGGCCGGCGACTGGGTCAGCATCTATCGGGCGGGCGACGTGATTCCCAAGGTTCTCGATGTCGATCCGGGCAAGCGCGGCCCGGATTCGGTCGCTTACACATTTCCCAAGATCTGCCCGGTCTGCGGTTCGGATGCGGTCCGCCAACCCGGCGAAGCGGTGGCGCGCTGCACCGGCGACATGATTTGCGCGGCGCAAGCGGTTGAAAAACTGAAACATTTCGTTTCGAGAAGCGCCTTTGACATCGAAGGGCTGGGGGCGAAACAGGTCGAATCGTTTCACCAGGAAGGCTGGGTTAACGAGCCTGCCGATATCTTTTGGCTGGAAGAGCGGCACGGAACCGAACTGCGCCGGCGCGACGGATGGGGCGAGAAATCCGCCGCCAAACTTTTCGCGGCGATTCGCGACAAGCGCGTGATCGCGCTGAACCGCCTGATCTTTGGCCTCGGCATCCGCCACACCGGCGAAAGCACGGCGATGGTGCTGGCGCGGGCCTTCGGCTCGTGGACGGCCTTCCGGTCGGCGATGGAATCGGCGCGGGGCCATGACGGCGACGCCTGGGCTGCCTTGACCGGCCTTGATGGCGTCGGCGAGATCCTGGCGGCAGCGCTGGTGGATTTCTTTCACGAGCAGCGTTCGCGCGCGGCGCTGGATCGGTTGATCGCCTGCCTCTCCGTTGCCGACGTTGAGGCACCGCACACCGAAGGCAGCCCGGTTGCCGGCAAGACCGTGGTTTTTACCGGCGCGCTGGCGAAGATGACCCGAGCCGAGGCCAAGGTCCGGGCCGAAAGCCTCGGGGCCAATGTCGCCGGTTCGGTTTCGGCCAAGACCGATATTGTGGTTGCCGGGCCCGGAGCCGGAGCAAAACTCAAGGCTGCCGAGGCCCTGGGCGTCACCGTCCTGAGCGAAGACGCGTGGCTGGAGTTGATTGGGTGAGCGGTCGGCCGGAAATCCTGTTTCCGCTTTTCGCCAGCCTCGAATCGATCCATGGCATCGGCCCGAAAACGGCCTCGCTTTTGGCCAATCTTGCCATCACCCGACCGCGTGACGCGCTTTTTACCCTGCCAAACGGCGTAATCGACCGGCGATTGCAGCCGTCGGTCACCAATATACGCCTGCCTGCGGTGGTAACGGTGGAAGTGCGCATCGGCATGCACCAGCCGGGCAAGACCAAGGCCGCACCCTATCGGATATTCGTGCACGATGCGGTGATTGAATTCCAGCTGGTGTTTTTTCATCCGCGTGCCGAATGGCTGCGCCAGCGATTTCCCAGCGGCCAACGCCGGATCATTTCGGGCCGGGTCGAATTGTTCGATGGTGTCGCCCAGATGACCCATCCCGATTACGTGCTGCGTCCTGACGGACTCGAGGATCTGCCGGAATACGAACCGGTCTATCCCCTGACCGCCGGGGTAAGCCAAAAAGTCGTCGCCAAAGCCGTCGCCGAGGCGCTGGACCGGGCCCCAGAGCTGCGCGAGTGGATTGACCCGTCAGTGCGCGCGACCCGAGGCTGGCCCGACTGGCGGTCAGCTTTGCACGTGGCTCATGCCCCGAAATCCGATGCCGACGCCTTGCCGTCAACGCCGGAACGGACACGGCTGGCCTATGACGAACTTTTCGCCCATCAGTTGACGCTGGCTTTGGCCCGGGCGCGGTTTCGCCGCCAGAAGGGATTTACCACCAAAGGCGACAAAAGACTGGCTGCCAGGGTGCTTTCGGCGTTGCCGTACCAGCCAACCGGCGCCCAGACCCAGGCGATCGGCGAAATCCTTGCCGATATGGCGGCGCCTTTGCGAATGAGCAGGCTGCTGCAAGGCGATGTCGGGTCGGGCAAGACTCTGGTTGCGTTCATGGCGATGCTGGCGGCAGTCGAGGCGGGCGGGCAGGCAGCGATGATGGCCCCGACCGAAATTTTGGCACGCCAGCACTACGACGGCCTGCGCCCGCTGGCCGCGGCAGCCGGGGTGGGCCTGATGATCCTGACCGGGCGCGACAAGGGCTCGGAGCGCGAGGCCAAATTGGCGGCTTTTTCGGATGGTCGGTGTCAAATAGCCGTTGGAACCCATTCATTGTTCCAAAAGGACGTGACCTTCGCCAATTTACGGCTGGCGGTGGTGGACGAACAGCACCGCTTTGGCGTGCACCAACGGATGGAGTTTGGGGCGAAAGGCCAAGCCGTCGATGTGTTGGTGATGACGGCAACGCCGATCCCGCGCAGCCTGGCTCTGGCGCAATATGGCGACATGGACCTGTCGGTGCTGTACGAAAAACCTCCGGGGCGCAAACCGGTGCAGACGGCTTTGATCTCCAGCGCCCGGCTCGACGAGGTGGTTGAACATTTGCGCAAGGCGCTGGCCGAAGGGCGGCAGGCGTATTGGGTCTGCCCTTTGGTCGAGGAATCCGAAGTCGTGGAACTGACCGCCGCCGTGGCGCGCTACCAGTCGCTGGCAGCGGCGCTGGGTGCGGATAATGTCGGACTGGTGCACGGTCAATTGCCGCCGTCCGAGAAAGACGCGGCGATGGCCTCGTTTCAGCAAGGCCGCACCCAACTTCTGGTGGCCACTACGGTTATCGAAGTCGGCGTCGATGTCGCCAATGCCAGCATCATGGTGATCGAAGGTGCCGAACATTTCGGATTGGCGCAGCTGCACCAATTGCGCGGCCGCGTCGGCCGGGGCGAGATGGTTTCAACCTGCCTTTTGCTCTATGACCCTCCGCTCGGCGATGCGGCGATGACCCGGCTGTCGGTGATGCGCGAGACCGAAGACGGATTTCGCATCGCCGAGGAGGATCTGCGGCTTCGCGGGGCCGGCGACTTGCTGGGGGTGCAACAATCCGGCCTGCCGAAATTTCGCATTGCCGATCTGGAAACCCAGGCCGAATTGATGAAAACGGCGCAAGACGACGCCCGGCTTTTGTTGCATCAGGACCCGGGTTTGAGCGGCGAACGCGGGCAGGCAGCGCGGATATTGTTGTACCTCATGGACAAAGACCGCGAGGTGCTGTTGCTCAAGGCCGGATAAATGTTCCGCCTATGTTCCGTTTTTGGGTTGACGAATGCGAAAGAAAGGTGAACATTACGTTAACACAACGGAACGTAATTTCGGAGAACAACTCATGGTTGCATCAATTCGCAATTTGCGCACCGGGCCGCCAAAGGCCCTGATTGAAGACGCCGTGGGCGTTGCGGCGCTGTTCGTGATGATTTTCCTCGGCCTGACGTTGACCGGTCTTTATTGAGCGATACCGGCGCGGAACTTACCGGTCGATGGGCGCCGCAGACCGTATTTTTCTTTGCCTGCGGACCGTGCGAGCGCGTGGATTTTGACCTGACCGAATCCAGCGCCCAACCGGAACGTCACTGACGCCGCGTCTGCGCGACGCGGCGTTTTTTTATTCCGCCTGGACGGCGATGTCGAATGCGTCGACAACGGCTTCGACAGCCAGCAAGATCGACGCGTGGCGATTCTTGTAGTCCCGGGCCGGTTCCAGAACCCGATAGGTGTCAAATGGCGCGGCCGGAACCGGACCATTTTCGCGCAACATCCGGCGCAGCTGGTCGCGCAACGTTTTCAATTCGTCTTGCGTGCGGCCGATTACATGCGCCCCGAGGATCGACGCCGACGCTTGCCCGAGCGCACAGGCTTTCACGTCCTGGCCGAATTCGACGACTTTGCCGTCGCGAATATTCACGTCGGCAATCACCGTGGAGCCACAAAGCGGCGATCGCTTGAACGACGTGCCCTGTGGCGCTGCCAGCCTGTGCGTCAAGGGAATGGCTGCAGCCAGGCCAAGAATGCGCTGCGAATACAGGTTCAAAAGGTCGGATTCGCCGCTCATACCGCACTTTCAAAGTTGGCATTGGCCAATTAGATAATGCGCATTCGCGTCAGGCGAAAGATGGAAGGCCAAATCATGGCGGAATTTGATGTGTCCACGCTGGCCTTCAACGAGGACGGGTTGATTCCGGCGGTTGCCCAAGACCATGCAAGCGGCGCGGTCCTGATGCTGGCCTGGATGAACGCCGAGGCCCTGCGCCAGACCTTGACCACCGGGCAGGTGACCTATTTCTCGCGATCACGCCTGGCACTGTGGCGCAAGGGCGAAACCTCGGGGCATGTGCAGCGGCTGATTGAAATGCGGGTGGATTGTGACCGCGACGCGCTTTTGCTGATCGTCGATCAGACCGGGCCAGCCTGCCACACCGGCGCTAAGTCGTGTTTTTTCAAATCGATACGCAATGATATTGAAGTTTCGCTATAACCCGACCATGCGGCGAATGTCGTCTGGCGTCGCACCTTCGGCCCGGTATTTCGCCAAAGCCCGCGCATCATCGCGCTTGGCCAGCCGCTTGCCGCTCGCGTCGCGGATCAGCCGGTGATGGTGGTAAGTCGGGGTCGGCAGGCCGAGCAGGTTTTGCAGCAGGACGTGGATTTTGGTTGAGTCTTCAAGGTCTTGTCCGCGAGTGACATGGGTGACGCCTTGGGCGGCATCGTCGATGACGCAGGCCAGATGATACGAGGTGCCGATATCGCGGCGGGCCAGCACCACGCCGGGCGCGTCGGGGTGGTCGATTCTGAGGGTTACGTCCGGCGGCAATGCGCCCCCACGTGAATGTTTCTGTTGGCAGGTGCCGGGATAGGTTGGCGAGTCGACGCCTTCCTGCGGCGCACCGGCAGCAAGTTCGATGTCGCGCCTTGTGCAGGTGCAAGGATAAAGCAGGCCCATAAGCCACAGGTTTTCCAGCGCTTTCTGGTAGACTGGCAGCCGTTCCGACTGACGCAGTACCGGTTCGGGCCAGCGCAGGCCGAGCCAGTGCAGGTCGTCATGGATCGCCGCTTCCCATTCCGGGCGGCAACGGGTCTGGTCGATATCCTCGATGCGCAACAGGAATTTGCCGTTCTTGGCGATGGCACGGTCCCAAGCGGTCAGCGCCGAAAATGCATGGCCAAGATGCAGCGGACCCGTTGGTGAGGGGGCGAAGCGTTCTATGGGTTCAGCCACGACAGCCAGTCAGATTTGGCGCGGTTGGTATAGGCAAGATAGCGTTCCTTGCGGCCTTTTCGGCCCGATTTGGCGGCATCCAAGGGCGGGAACAGACCGAAATTGACATTCATCGGCTGGAAAGTTGCCGCCACGGCCCCTTGGGTGATGTGGTTCAGCAAAGCGCCAATGGCGGTTGTCGGGGCGGGTAAAGCGAGGGTATGGCCCAGTCGTTCCGCCGCTGCCAGACGGCCGGCCAGCAGACCCATCGCAGCAGATTCGACGTAACCTTCGACCCCGGTAATCTGGCCGGCAAAACGCAAACGCGGCATGGCTTTCAGTCGCATCCTTGTGTCGAGCAGGCGCGGCGAGTTCAGAAACGTGTTGCGATGGATGCCACCCAGACGGGCAAATTCGGCGCTTTCCAGCCCCGGAATCGTCCGAAAAACCGCCGTTTGGGCGGCGTATTTCATCTTGGTCTGGAAGCCGACGATATTATACAGGGTGCCCAAGGCATTATCGCGGCGCAGTTGAACCACGGCATAAGGTTTTTTGGCCGGGTTATTGGCGTCGGTCAGGCCAACGGGTTTCATCGGGCCGAAGCGCGGGGTTTCACGGCCACGTTCGGCCATGACTTCGATCGGCAGGCAACCGTTGAAATAGGGCGTGTCTTTTTCCCAGTCCTTGAACCCGGTTTTCTCGGCGGCCAGCATGGCGTCGATGAAGGCCTCGTATTGCTCGCGGTCCATCGGGCAGTTGAGATAGGCTTTGCGTTGTTCCTCGGTCGCGCCCTTGTCGTAGCGGGACTGAAACCAGACTTTCGACAGATCGATGGAATCGAAATGCACGATCGGGGCGATGGCGTCGAAAAACGCCAGCGAATCGGCGCCGTTCAATCGCGCCAAGGCCTGAGCGAGCGCAGGCGAGGTCAAGGGGCCGGTGGCGATGATCACATTGTCCCAAGCTTCGGGTGGCAAGCCATTGATTTCACCCGGTTCCATGGTGATCAGAGGGTGATCGACCAGCCGCTCGGTAACGGCATCGGCGAAAGCCTCGCGGTCCACCGCCAAAGCGCCGCCAGCCGGCAGCGAATGCTTGTCACCCATGGCCATGATCAAGCCCTGGGCCTGACGCATTTCCCAATGCAAGAGGCCAACCGCATTGTTCTGGTCATCGTCGGAGCGGAAGGAATTGGAGCAGACCATTTCGGCGAACTGGCCGGTTTGATGGGCGAAGGTTTTCACCGCCGGGCGCATTTCGTGCAGCACCACCGGCACCCCCATATTGGCGGCCTGCCAGGCAGCTTCGCTGCCGGCCATGCCGCCGCCGATGATGTGGATGGGTTTCGGTCCGGTCATGCGGCCCGAAATAGGCGAGAAGTGGAACAGTGGAAAGGGGCGAATCACTCCGCCCCTTTCATTGCAGTGCCCGATCAGCCTTTATTGCCGCGCCTGCCGACGGTCTGGCGTCAAAGGCCAAAGTTCAGCAAAGTGTCGAGCGGGCCCTGATTGCGGAACAGGCGCTGGCCGCGACCGCCGAACAGGAAACTGACCTCAAGCCGGGCGATAGAGCCGGTTTCCGACAATCCGGCATTTGCCAGCCTGATCTGCCCGAACGAGGCCCCGAGCCTGACCCGGTCCGACGCATAATAATCGGCGCCGACCGAGAGTTCGGTGATATCTAACACGCTGTCAATGCTGGTGAATTTGGCTTCCGCGGTCACGTCGAGATTGTTCCGCCAGGCGTAATAGAGATTGGCGCCGGCAAAGTCGAAACTGACGTTGGTGTCGGAAACATCGGCGGTGCCGCCACGCAGTTCAAACGTCAGCGGACCGGCGGTGAACATGCCCTCCAGACCGTAGGACGTGATGTCGGAATCGACATCCTCCAGCGATTTATAAGATGTGAAAAAGCCGAATTTTCCGTTCCCGGTGCTGTAATATCCGTGCAGATTGGCCGAAGGCGCGCTGGTGATTTCGTAATCATCAAAAGCAAAACCGAGTTGCACGCCGAAATGTTCCCGCAACGCAAATCCAACGCTGGCCTGAAATGCGGTGGAATTGCCGCTGAGGCCATCGATGTCAGAATCGTAGTAGCCAGCGCCGATTTCACCGCCGGTCAGCCGGAAATCCTGGGCCGCGGCGGATGACGCCACTACAGCAAGACCAGCGATCCCTGCGCAAAAATACTTCATCAAAACCCCCTTTTTCCGGTTCGGTGGCCAATAACTATATCGACGCCGATGACGGGTCAAAGAGCGCCGGTCTGCATTGCGAAATCGATCGCCGGATGTGACCGCAAGGCACCATGTCCAGATCAGACTGGCAGCGCCTGGTCGGAATCGCCGTCTTCGCCGGTCTCCGCCACCCGCGCCACCGAGACCACTTTTTCGTCCCCGCCGGTATTGAACACCTTGACCCCGCCACCGGAGCGGGACTGGAACGAAATGCCGGCAACCGGGCAACGGATGGATTGGCCAGAATCGGTGACCAGCATGATCTGGTCGCCCGGATGCACCGGGAAGCTGGCCACCAGATTGCCGCCGCGCCGGGCCTTGTCGGTGGCGAATACGCCCTGGCCGCCGCGACCGCGCACCGGGTAGGAATGGCTGGACGAGAGCTTGCCGAGGCCCTTTTCGGTCAGGGTCAGGATCAGGTCTTCGGCAGCGGCCATTTCGGCGAAGCGTTCCTGACTGATGCTCGACTCGGCGCCGGCATCTTCGTCGCCATCCGCTTCCTCGGCCTCATCGGCCAAACCGGCGGCAGCGCGGCGCATTTTGGCGTAGGCCAGCCGTTCGTCTGAAGTCGCCTCGAAATGGCGGATGACGGCCATCGAGACCACGGTATCGCCACTGGCCAGGCGGATGCCGCGCACCCCGGTCGAATCGCGGCCCTTGAAGACGCGGACTTCGCTGGTCGGAAAGCGAATGGCCTTGCCGAACGAGGTGACGAGCAGGATATCGTCGCCCTCCGAACAAATGCGGGCATCCACCATTGTCACCCCCTCGGGCAGTTTCATCGCGATCTTGCCGTTGGCGCGGACATTGGTGAAATCCGACAGGGCGTTCTGGCGCACATCACCTTCGGAGGTGGCGAAGAATATCTGCAGGTCGTCCCAATGATCTTCGGGCTTGTCGACCGGCATGATCGCGGCCACCGAAACGCCTTGCGGAATCGGCAGGATGTTGATGATCGCCTTGCCGCGCGCGTTGCGGCCCGACAGCGGCAGGCGCCAGGTCTTCAGCATGTAGACCATGCCATCGGTTGAGAAGAACAGCAGCGGCGTGTGGGTGTTGGCGACGAACAGGTTGGTCACCACATCCTCCGCCTTGGTGTCCATCCCTTGCGTACCCTTGCCGCCGCGGCGCTGGGCGCGGAATTCGTCGAGGCCGGTGCGTTTGATATAGCCGCCGGAAGTGACGGTCACGACCATCTCTTCGCGCTCGATCAGGTCTTCGTCCTCCATGTCGCCGTCGAATTCGACGATCTCGGAACGACGCGGAACGGCAAACTGGGTTTTCACCTCGAGCAATTCGGCGGAGATGATCGCCATGATCCGTTGGCGCGAGCGCAGGATGTCGAGGTAATCGGTAATCTTGCCAGCGAGGTCTTGCAGCTCGTCGGTAACTTCCTTGACCCCGAGCGCGGTCAGCCGGGCGAGGCGCAGCTCAAGGATGGCGCGGGCCTGGATTTCCGACAGGTAATAGGTGCCGTCGGCGTTGATCTTGTGGCTGGGGTCGTCGATCAGGCTGATATAGGGCGCAATGTCGGCGGCAGGCCAGCGGCGTTCCATGAGGCGTTCGCGGGCTTCGGTGGTGTCGGCCGAGGTGCGGATGGTGGCAACGATTTCATCGACGTTGGACACCGCGACCGCCAGACCGCAGAGGATATGGCTGCGTTCACGGGCGCGGCGCAGTTCAAACGCGGTGCGGCGGGCAACAACTTCCTCGCGGAAAGTGACAAAAGCGGCAAGGAAACCTTTCAGGGTCAATTGCTCTGGCCGCCCGCCGTTGAGCGCCAGCATGTTGCAGCCAAAATAGGTTTGCAGCGGGGTGAAACGGTAGAGCTGGTTCAACACCACATCGGCGGTGGCGTCGCGTTTGAGCTCGACGACGACGCGGACCCCGAAACGGTCGCTCTCGTCCTGGACATGGGCGATGCCCTCGATCTTTTTGTCTTTCGCCAGCTCGGCGATTTTCTCGATCAGGGTCGATTTGTTGACCTGATACGGGATCTCGGTAAAGACGATGGCCCAGCGGTCCTTGCGGATTTCCTCGATCAGCGAGCGGGCGCGGATGATCACCGAGCCGCGGCCTTCGAGATAGGCCTTGCGGGCGCCGGACCGGCCGAGGATCAGCGCCCCGGTGGGAAAATCGGGGGCCGGGATGAATTCCATCAGGGCCTCGATGGAAAGGTCGGGTTTTTCGATCAGCGCCAGGGTGGCGTCGATCACTTCGCCCAGATTGTGCGGCGGGATGTTGGTGGCCATGCCGACGGCGATGCCGCCGGCCCCGTTGACCAGCATGTTGGGAAAGCGGGCCGGCAGCACCGTCGGTTCGCGGTCCTTGCCGTCGTAATTGTCCTGGAAATCGACGGTGTCCTTGTCGATGTCGGCCAAGAGGAAATCGGCCGGCTTGTCCATCCGCACTTCGGTATAACGCATCGCCGCCGGAGCATCGCCGTCCATCGAGCCAAAATTGCCCTGGCCATCGAGCAGGGGCAGTGACATCGAAAAATCCTGCGCCATCCGCACCAGCGCGTCATAGATCGCCGAGTCGCCATGCGGGTGATACTTGCCCATGACATCGCCAACCGGACGCGCCGACTTGCGATAGCTCTTGTCGTGGGTGTTGCCAGTCTCGAACATCGCATAAAGGATGCGGCGGTGCACCGGTTTCAGCCCGTCGCGCAGGTCGGGAATCGCCCGGCTGACGATGACGCTCATCGCGTAGTCAAGATAAGACCTTTTCATCTCCGCTTCGATCGAGATCGAAGGGCCGGAATGGACCGGACGGGCCGGCGGCGTTTCACCGGTCAACGGGGGGTCGGTTTCGTCGGTCAAAGGACACTCGCGATTCTTGCGCCGGGACAATATTTGGTGTCGAGCAGTCTATCCCATCATGGATATGGGGTGCAATGGTGACTGACGGCGGCAGTCAGGCCTTGGCGGAGCGCATGAGCATGCCGTAAAGATCGCGCGGCTCGTCGGGGTCGGCGATCATGTCGAGATCCTGGTAGAACCCGCTGCCGGGCAGGCGGCCCAGAACGTAGCGCAGCGCCGAGAAATCCTCGATCGCAAAGCCAACGCTGTCAAACAGGGTAATTTGTCGGTCTGACGTCCGGCCTGCGGCGGCGCCGGTAATCACTTGCCACAACTCGGTCACCGGATGGTCGGGCGACAGTTGCTGGATCTCGCCCTCGATCCGGGTTTGCGGCGGATATTCGACAAAAATGTCCGAACGCAACAAGATATCGCGATGCAGTTCGGTTTTGCCCGGGCAATCACCGCCGACGCCGTTGATATGCACTCCCGCGCCGACCATGTTGTCGGTCAGGATGGTCGCGTTCGCCTTGTCGGCGGTCACCGTGGTGATGATTTCCGCCCCTTCGATTGCTGCTTCGGGCGAGTGGCAATGGGTCAGCACCAGCCCGGAACCGGCCAGGTTGGTGATGCATTTCCGTGTCGCCGCCGGGTCGATGTCGAAAAGCCGGACGCGCTCGATGCCGCAGACCGTCTTGAAAGCCAGCGCCTGAAATTCGGCTTGCGCGCCGTTACCGATTATCGCCATTGTCCTGGCACCGGCAGGCGCCAAATGCCGCGCCGCCATCGCCGAAGTCGCCGCCGTGCGCAGCGCGGTCAGGATCGTCATTTCCGACAGCAAGACCGGGTAACCCGTCGCCACAGCGGCCAGCAATCCGAAGGCTGTCACGGTCTGCAGCCCGTCTTTCATGTTCCTGGGATGGCCGTTGACGTATTTGAAACCGTAGATCTGCCCGTCAGATGTCGGCATCAGTTCAATGACACCTTCGGCGGAATGGCTGGCGACCCGCGGAGTTTTGTCAAAAAGCTGCCAGCGGCGGAAATCGGCCTCGATGGCGTCGGCCAGCTCGCGCAGCATGGGTTCGACCCCGACGCTGTGGACCAGCCGCATCATGTCGCTGACCGAAACGAACGGCACCATCGCCAGCCGCGAGGGGTTGGGATTGTTAATTTTGCAGTCCTTTGTCCAAGAGGCCCGAACGTGCCGTCAGATGCACCCCGGCGATCATGCAGCGCACCGGCCCGCCCGCCAGTTCAATTGTCGGCACCTCCAGCGGCACCAGTTCGGCCGCCAGTTCGATCGCGGCGCCCGCAGGGTATTGAGCGGTCGTGGCATCGCGTTGGAGCCTTGTTTCTGATGGCGCAGTTGGGCTGGCCGCGTATCAGTACCAGCGTCAGCGGCCAATACAACCTGCGCCTGCCGCGGCCCGACCGGTGCAAATGGAAATAACGGCGTGGTCAATTGATTCAATTTGAACGGTCACGCCCGGTTTGACCAAGGATTACCACAGAAAAATCTATCTGCCGCCGCAATTGCCTGTCAGGCTGTTGCAACGGATTGGGCAGGAGTGTTGGAAATGTCCCGCACGGATACCGAAAAAATGCTGGCCGGTCACGGGCTGACGACGGCGGAAATCACCTATCGCATGCCGGATCACCGCAATATCCTGCAGACCTACCTTTGGCAGGATTATGATCTGGCGCCGGAGTTTCCCGGCCTGCGCCGGTTCATCCGGTTCTGGCGTGACACGCTGGACGGCCCGCTGCATTCGGTGCGCTACAGCCATTGCCGCCTCATCCGCCCCGGCGAATGGCGCAATGTGAAGGGCGAGTTTGTGGTCCATTGACCCCCGCCTTCGCGGCGGTGACAGGGGCGGAAGTGCCCGACAACGCTGTCATTCCCGCGAAGGCAGGAATCAGAACGGAATCTCGTCGTCGATATTGCCGCGGCCTCCGCTGCTTGTCGGGCCGGATTCGTAACCGCCGCCAGTGTCAGCGCCCGACGCGCCGCGCGCGCCGCCGCTGCCCGACGGGCCGTCGAGCATGGTCAGGGTCGAGCCGAAGCCTTGCAGAACCACTTCGGTCGTATAGCGGTCGGCACCTGACTGATCCTGCCATTTGCGGGTTTGCAACGCGCCTTCGACATAGACCTTGGAGCCTTTTTTCAGATATTGCTCGGCGACCCGCACCAGACCCTCGTTGAATATGGCGACGTTGTGCCATTCGGTCTTTTCCTTGCGCTCGCCGGTGTTCTTGTCTTTCCAGCTTTCCGAGGTGGCGATGCGGATGTTGCAGACCTTGCCGCCGTTCTGGAACGTGCGCACCTCGGGATCGGCACCGAGATTGCCGATCAGGATCACTTTGTTCACGCTTCCGGCCATGGCTTTGCTCCGCTGATTCCAAGATTGAGACGTTAACCATATCGCTTGCGAAAGGTAAAATTGAAGTTAAGCCCGAAACAGCCTATATAGGTCCGATCCCGGGGGCGGTGGAGATTTCTGCAATGCGAGCGGCGATTCTGATTTCAGGCGCGGTCTGCCTTTTGGCCATGCCGGCCGGAGCGGGCTCGCTGTTCGGCAATGCCGGCATTGCCGACCGTCACAAATCGCTGATGGAAGGCCGGTTGGCCGATCAGTACGACCAACCGGAAGACGAGGATGATTTACTGGACGGGTTGCAGATTGGTTCAATCCAGCCCGGCCCCTACAAGGACATGGCGCGCGCGGCCGCTGAAAAGCATGGCGTACCGGTCAATCTTTTTTATCGCCTGGTGCGGCAGGAATCGGGCTGGAATCCCAATGCGGTATCAAGCAAGGGAGCGATCGGACTGGGTCAGCTGATGCCGGTGACGGCGCAACGTCTGGGGGTTGATCCGCGCGATGCCGGCGAGAATCTGGAGGGATCGGCCCGTTACCTGAGCCAGCAGTATCGCCGCTTCGGCTCGTGGCGGCTGGCATTGGCGGCCTATAACGCCGGTCCGGAAGCCGTCGAGAAATACAGCGGCATCCCGCCGTATCGGGAAACCGAAAACTATGTGCGGGCAATCCTGAACGAATCCTGAATCTTCTTGCATTTGATCCCGTTTTGTTCTCAATTCCGGATTGGTTAATTCCCGCCATGCGCCTATATGCCTCCGGTGGGCAGGAGCTTGTGATTTGGCCGAACAGAAATTCATCGAAATTCGCGGCGCACGCGAGCACAACCTCAAGAATATCGACGTCGATATTCCGCGCGACAAACTGGTGGTGATCACCGGGTTGTCGGGGTCGGGCAAGTCGTCTTTGGCATTTGACACAATCTATGCCGAAGGTCAGCGGCGCTATGTCGAATCGCTTTCGGCTTACGCCCGGCAATTCCTTGATATGATGCAAAAACCCGACGTTGATCATATTTCCGGCCTGTCGCCGGCGATTTCGATCGAACAAAAAACCACCTCGAAAAATCCGCGTTCGACGGTTGGGACGGTGACCGAGATCTACGATTATCTGCGCCTGCTGTTTGCCAGGGTGGGCACACCGTTCAGCCCGGCGACCGGCCTGCCGATCGAAGCCCAGCAGGTCAGCCAGATGGTTGACCGGGTAATGGCGATGGCGGAGGGGACGCGGGCCTATCTGCTCGCCCCCTATGTGCGCGACCGCAAAGGCGAATACCGCAAGGAATTTCAGGAGCTGCTGAAGCAGGGGTTTCAGCGGGTCAAGGTCAACGGCACCTATCACGAGCTGTGCGACATGCCGGTTCTCGACAAGAAACTGCGGCATTTCATCGACGTGGTGGTGGACCGGATCGTGGTCAGGCCGGGGTTGGAGACGCGTTTGGCTGATTCGTTCCGCACCGCGCTCGACCTGGCCGACGGGATTGCGATTCTGGAGACAGTGCCCGGCGAGGGCGAGCCGGTGCGAACGACATTTTCCGAGAAATTCGCCTGCCCGGTGTCGGGATTCACCATTTCTGAAATCGAACCGCGGCTGTTTTCATTCAACGCGCCGTCCGGCGCTTGCCCGGCCTGCGATGGTTTGGGGGTGGAGCTGTTTTTTGATGAACGTCTGATCGTGCCGGACGAATCCTTGTCGCTTGCCAAAGGCGCGATCGCGCCCTGGGCCAAGGGCAATTCGCCGATCTATCGCCAAACCATGGATGCGATCGCCAGGCATTACGGTTTTGACAAGACCTTGCCGTGGCGCGACCTGCCAGAGCAGGCGCGCCAGGTTCTCCTGCATGGATCGGGCGGCGAAGAAATCAAATTCCGCTATGATGAAGGCGGCCGGGTCTACGAAGTGAAACGCGCCTACGAAGGCGTGATCCCGAACATGGAGCGCCGTTATCGCGAAACCGATTCGGCCTGGTCACGCGAAGAGATGGAACGTTACCAGAACAACCGCCATTGCGGCACCTGCGGCGGCTTTCGTCTGCGCCCCGAGGCACTCGCGGTGCGCATTGCCGGTATTCATGCCGGGCAGGCGGTGCAGATGTCGATCCGCGAAGCCTATGACTGGACGGTTTCGGTACCGGCGTCTCTGACGGTGCAGAAAAACGAGATTGCCCGCGCAATACTGAAGGAAATTCGAGAAAGGCTCGGATTCCTGGTCAATGTCGGGCTCGACTATCTGACTTTGGCGCGCAATTCCGGCACCTTGTCGGGCGGCGAAAGCCAGCGCATTCGGCTGGCCAGCCAGATCGGGTCGGGTCTGACCGGCGTCTTGTATGTCTTGGATGAACCGTCCATCGGTCTGCACCAGCGCGACAATGACCGCTTGCTGACAACGCTCAAGAACCTGCGTGACCAAGGCAACACAGTTATTGTCGTCGAGCACGACGAGGAGGCGATCCGCGAGGCAGATCACGTGATCGACATTGGCCCGGGGGCCGGCGTGCACGGTGGCGAGATCATTGCCTTTGGAACGCCCGACGATATCTGCGCCGCTGAAAAATCAGTCACCGGCCAGTATTTGACCGGCAAGCGCAAGATCGCCATTCCGTCCAAACGCCGGACCGGAAACGGTAAAAAGGTAACAATTACAGGCGCTACCGGGAACAACCTCAAGAACGTCTCGGTTGACTTTCCCTTGGGAAGTTTCACCTGCGTCACCGGCGTTTCCGGCGGCGGCAAGTCCACTTTGACGATCGAAACGCTGTTCAAGACCGCTTCGATGCGCCTGAACGGGGCGCAACAGGTGCCGGCGCCATCCGGGTCGATCCGCGGGTTGGAGCACCTGGATAAAGTGATCGATATCGACCAGTCCGCCATTGGCCGGACGCCGCGGTCAAACCCTGCAACTTATACCGGAGCTTTCACGCCCATACGCGACTGGTTTGCCGGCTTGCCGGAAGCGAAGGCGCGCGGCTACAAGCCGGGTCGCTTTTCGTTCAACGTCAAGGGCGGGCGGTGCGAGGCGTGTCAAGGCGACGGTCTGATCAAGATCGAGATGCATTTCCTGCCCGATGTCTATGTCACCTGCGAATCGTGTCGGGGACGGCGCTATAACCGCGAAACTTTGGAAGTTTTGTTCAAGGGCAAAAGCATAGCTGATGTTCTTGATATGACGGTCGAAGACGCCGAGCAGTTTTTCAAAGCAGTTCCGGTGATCCGGGAAAAGATGACAACGCTGATTCAGGTCGGTCTGGGCTACATCAAGGTTGGACAGTCTGCGACCACGCTGTCCGGCGGCGAGGCGCAACGGGTCAAGCTGTCAAAGGAACTGTCCAAACGGGCGACCGGACGCACTTTGTACATTCTGGACGAGCCGACGACCGGCTTGCATTTCGAGGACACCAGGAAACTGCTGGAAGTGTTGCACGAGCTGGTCGACCAGGGCAATTCGGTCATTGTCATCGAACACAACCTGGATGTGATCAAGACGGCGGACTGGATTGTCGATATCGGTCCGGAGGGCGGTGACGGTGGCGGCACGATCGTGGCAACGGGCACGCCGGAACAGGTCGCCCGCAATACCGGCAGCCACACCGGTCGATACCTCAAGCCGATTCTGACGGCAAATCGCATTGCCGCCGAATAACTGCCTGATTCTTGCCGCATAGGGCGGGTAATCCTTTACCGCAGAACTTGTTGCGTGAGTGGATGCTGCCGTCATGGGTACCAATGTGATGTTCATCTTGTGTTGTGTGGCGGCCGTGTTTGCCGCGATAAATCGCGAAGAAATCAAGGCCGGAAACGTCCCTTCGGTACTTGCATCGATCGACTGAAGCCGCGGCACGGCGCATCCAGGCCGGCAATGTGCGCGTTTGTGCGCAAAAATGCAAAAAACCCGTTTTTTACCCGTTCATCTTGGTGTAGTATAATGTGGTCGGCGCTGTGAACTGACGCGTCGATTGTGGGGGATTCAGTTTGGACCGTGACCATGGCCTGCGCGTTGTTGGCGCCAAGGATCCCGCATCTGTAGCGCGGGCACCATTGCCATCGAAGGACGATCGGCCACCGCAACATGCATCGCCCGAGGCAATGCTGCGATGGGCCCGGGCCAGGCGACTTCAGAACAAAGCCAGGGAAGCGCCGCTGCCTGTCGCCGTCAAACCGGAAAAGGCGCCGGTTTCATTGACCTTCGCATCACCGCTGGCACCGCAGGTCAAAGCCGCCGCTGCTGAAAAACCAGGAGCCAAACCGTTCAAGGTCAATTTTCGCGTCATCAGCGGCGCGGTGATTACCGCGCTGATTTTTGCCGGCATCGCTTTTATTGGCTATGATGGGCCTGGGGCGGGCAAGGCCCCGGCAATATCGGCAGCCGTCGCGACGCCGGTTTCTTTGGGCGGAAGTTTGGCGCCAGTCGTGGTTTCCGGCAGCCCTGATCAGCCGTTTTTTCAGGATTTTTCTGACGCAACCGATAGTCGGCCGCTGCGCGCGCTCGAAACCGGCGGACCGGGATTCGGGTTTCCGCTGGCAACTTTGGTTCAGGTTCCCGAACCGGTCCTGAGCGCCGAAGTCCGCGACCGCGACGTGCTCGCTTTCCAGGATGCCGGGGTTCTTTCCTTTGGAATGCCGCAAGCGCGCGTCGAGATGAGCCTGTCGGCCGACCGGGTTCCCGACCGGCCAATGCCGAACATCCTGCCCGACAATCCGCCGGCCTTCGACGATTTCGATCCGCCTGCGCAATATTCGCGGAAAGACATTGGCGAAGGGTTCGGTTCCCTGATCAAATTGATGTCCGGGCAGGATGTTCGGGTCATTGCCGAAGTCAATGCGGTGGCCAATGCCATCGAGTTGAGCAAGCCATTGATCTATGTCCATCATGGATTGGGTGTTTCGCCCGAGACGGTGCGCAATGTCATGCAAGCACTTGCCGGTTCGGGTTATGAACGGGTGTTTCAAGTCGGCGTGCCGTTCCGGATCGGGCGGACAAATGTTCGCTTCTACCACGACGTCGATTTGAATCTTGCCAAGGCCATTGCGAATACGGTGATCCCGCTGGTTGAAGGACCGCAGTTTTCCGAACCGCGCGATTTCTCGGAGTTCTCGGAACCGCCGCAGGCCGGAACGATTGATATCTGGCTGTCGGATCAGGCCTGACCGGCAGGCAGTTTCTTGACTTGTGACGAGTCATCCTGCACCATTTCCTGCCGTGGCGCCGAAGGAGGAATCCCATGCTGGTCCAGCACATATTGGCGAAAAAGGCGAATACGTCGATCCTGACAATCAAACCCGACAGCCTGGTAAGCGACGCGGCAAAATTGCTGGCGGAAAAGCGCATCGGTGCTCTGATCGTTACCGGCGACGGCACAACAATCGACGGCATCCTGTCGGAGCGCGACATCGTGCGTGAACTCGGCAGACGCGGACCGGCCAGCCTGAACGACACAGTCTCGACGATCATGACCAACGCCGTCATCGGCTGCCATCCGGGCGACACCGCGGTTTCGGTGCTGGAAAAAATG